>NZ_JBMXYC010000061.1:0-25309 GCF_053996935.1 Candidatus Alkanophaga liquidiphilum | reverse complement strand
CTCTCCCCTCAGGCACGTCCGCCCGCGTTATCTCCTTCTTCGCATAACCCGTCCCGGTTATCGAGAACGAGTTGTAAGGCTCGGCATCCTGCACGAACGATATCGTTATGACCGCAGTCGGCACCACAGGCGTCGTCGTCGCATTAAGAATCTCCCCTATGTATATCGTGGTGCCATCAAGCTCCGTCACCACATCCACAACGTGCTCGGCGCCCGCTTGCGCACTTACAGGGGTGATCGCCATGAGCACTGATGCCAGTAATATCGTCGCAAGCAGCGCTCCTACCATTCTCTTACTTCCTTTCACGAATTTTCACCTCCCCTTTGCTTTAAGGTGGGAGGCTCTTTTTATAACTTTCGGTATAGTCATCGCCTCCCTAAGGCAACAGCCAAAAAAAGAGGAGGCACAACCCACATATAAAACTTTTTATTCACCGTGCTCCGATATTGGCTAAAAATTTATAAAGTGTTTCTCACGTAACTTTACGTCGTAAGTAAAAAGGATTTTGATGGCTTTTTGGGAGTGAAGCATCATTTGCTACATTCTGGTGGCGGGCGGTGTGAGAACTACTCGGATATAACGAAATTCTCGTTAATCTCGTTAATATTCTCCTTGGAAAATAGTGCTGGAACGGACAAGGAAAAGATTCTCGCCGCGACGAATGGGCGGGCGTTCTCCTTTGCCCGAACATGCGCGCAGTGCGTGCTCCGAAAGATTAATTTATTAGGAAAGGCTATTTACAAAGGGTGAGTTATTTGAGGAGATGGTATCACAAGAAAAATGAAGTTTGGCACACCGACGATGAAGAAGCTTATATGAAAGAGGTTTTGGAGTGGTGGGACAGGATTCCTGACCAGCGAAAATCCATGAAGGGGACGTGGCGGTCTGAGGAACACGGTGGGAAAAGCTGGGACGAGCTCGTCGTAGAGGAAGCTTTCCATATAGGTCTAACGAACCTAATGTGCACGTTCGTGGTGGCGGCGGCGCTTTGGCTTCTGGTATTTTATCTCTGGGTTGCAGGGACACTTTAAGGTTGCAGGGACACTTTAAGGTTGCAGGGATACTTTAAGGTTGCAGGGACACTTTAACACCGTCATATCCCCCGCTGCAGGCTTGCTCTCGGCAGCGAATGAGTTAAGCGCCAGCAAATTAAATCAGCCAATTGTAGTTGTTATTCATTTTTTAACAAACTCTACGTATCTCATCATGAGCCTTCTCGTCGCATCCAAAGCCTCAAAAACCTTCTTCTGCAGCTTCTCAAGCTCTCCTTCCATCTCGTAATGCGGAAGGCTCCAGCTATCTCTAAGGCATGTCAGCTCTCGTATCTTACGTTCCCAAAGCTCGTAGTCCGCCCCGTAGATGCGGCGGCGTTCCTCGTCTTTCAAATCCCGGAGAAGCACCAAAACGCTCTTGTGAAGGTTAAGGAGGACATCTGAAAGGAGGTGCATGCGGTGCTCGTTCCTCCGTGGCACATCAATGACCGCCCCCAAAAACAACGCATGGTAGAAACATTCCAGCGACCTATACAGCTTCACATCCTCGGTCAGCTTCTTTTCCATCTCTCCTCACTCAGCTCAAGTTCAAGAGTAGGGTCCACACGATGAACCACCAGAGAAACGTCGTGAATGAAATGTAAGCCCAATCCCTTCCGCTCATGCGCATTCTAATAACCGTGAAAACGTATTTCTGTGCGAGGACTGCGAGAGCGAGCATGAGAACGCCGCCGCTCGCATCGCCTGCAAGGAACGAAAATATGCCCACAAGCACGCCCATTAGTGATGGCACCGTCACTTTCTTAAGCTCTTCAAGCTTCCTCTCTCTCGCCACCTCTCCCATCTGCATCCCTTTGTGTTGAATCTACTTTATGTTTTGCCACTCATACAAGTTTGATGGAAAGTCGCAGGGAAGTTATGGATAAGATTTTTCATCCGAAGAGCGTCGCCGTCGTCGGCGCTTCGAGAGAGAAGAAGAAGCCGGGGCATCTGCTGCTGTATTCACTCGTGCAGATGGGCTTCCCAAAACACGGCGCACTCTACCCAATAAATCCGAGGGCGGACGAGATTCTAGGACTGAGGGCGCATAAAAGCCTAAAAGACATAAACGGGAATGCGGACGTCGTGATAATAACAACGCCGCCGGAGACCGTGCCGCAGGTGGTAGAAGAGTGCGCCGAGAAGGGAGTCGTCGCATGCGTGATACTGAGCGCAGGCTTCGGCGAGAGCGGCTCTGAGGCAGGGCGGCAACTTGAAGCGGAAATCCTGAGACTCGCGAGGAGGGGCGGCGTAAGACTCATCGGCCCGAATTGCATGGGTATTTATTGCTCGGCGGGCAGGCTCGGCTTCTTCCCTGACCAGCGTGCCGGCGACGATGTCCGTCGCTCCGAGGGCAAGCTTCTAAACGGGGACAAAGTCTCGTTCATCTCGGAAAGCGGTTCCATCGCTTGCATGTTTTACAGAATATGCCGAAGTCTGAATGTGGGCGTGAGCAAGATAGTGAGTTCGGGGAACGAATGCGACTTGAACGCTGCAGACTTCCTTCATTATTTTGGCGAAGACCCCGCTACTGAGATCATAGCGGCGTATCTTGAGGGCATAAGGGACGGGAAGCGATTCTTAAAGGTTGCGAGAGCTGTTGCAAGGCGGAAACCCGTAATCATCTGGATGGCTGGCATCACCTCGCAGGGGAGCAGGGCTGCGAAGTCGCATACAGGCGCCCTCTCTACTAAGGAAAGCGTGTGGAACGCTGTCTGTAGACAAACCGGAATCATCCACGTAAACAATATCGAAGAGCTCATGGACATGGTCCTCGCATTTTACTTCTTAAATCCACCGAAAGGGCGGAACGTTGCCGTCGTTTCGAGTCCGGGCGGCCCTGCGGTTTCTGCAGCTGACGCTTGCGCACGGCACGGGCTCCAGCTCGCAAGTCTGAGCGAAAAGACTAAGGAACGAATCATGAAACGCATCCCGAATTTCGGAACGAGCGTCAGAAACCCTGTAGACCTCGGCTTTGGCGCCGTCGAGGACGGTACCTACGAAACAGCGCTCTCTGCCCTCTTTGACGACGAAAACGTGGATGCAATCATCGCCATCGGCGGCGCTCCGACGTTCGTTGGTAAGAGCTTTTTGAAAGTTGAGGAGTTTGCAGAGGAGGCGGCTGCCGCTTGGCGCCGAACGACGGTGGCAGGCGATACTGACGACAACGCTGCTGCAAGCGGAGGAAAAAACGGAAAGAAACCACTGCTGGCAGTCCTACCCCCGCACATTTCGTCGGAGATGCCATTTGAGATATTAAGAGCGGCGGGCATTCCTGTGTATGCGACGCCGGACAGGGCTGCGAGGTGCTTATCCGCCCTTTGCTCCTACGCTATTTTAAAGGCACAAAGTGAGACAAAATGCCCGTCGTAAGTTTTTCGGTCTCAGAGAAGCTCGTAAGAAGGTTCAATGAGGCACTTTCGGAAAGCGGTTGCGCCAGCCGCTCCGAAGCTTTCAGGGAAGCGATGCGGAACTACATCTCCGAATACGAGTGGACGAAGGGCGTCAGCGAGCGTGCAATCGCTGTAATAACGGTGCTTTACGACAAGAAGACACGGAAAGACCTGCTTTCCAACCTGCAGCACGAATACGACGACGTGATTCCGACGACGTTGCACTTGCATCTGGATGAGACGAACTGCCTTGAGGTCTTTGTGACGAAAGGCGACGGCAAGCGAATCCTCGAACTCATCCGGAAAATAAAGTCAATAAAAGGCGTGAAGCAAGTGAAGTTTATAGCGACCAGCTCCGAACTTTAACGCAAAGTATTTAAGCTGATAGGACGACTTTACAGCGAGGGCTGTGCGGCGTAAAGGTGATAATGATGTTTCCGGCGAAGAAAATACAGAGACTTATAGGCACGAGAATTCAAGTCGAGATGAAAGGCGAGAAATTTGTCCTTGAGGGCTTACTTGAGAGCGTTGACGATTACTTGAACCTTTACCTCAGCAGCGCCACCGAAATCTTGGACGGCGAGCGGCGGCGCATGCTCGGCTCCGTGGTGCTGCGTGGCAACAACATCGTGCTCATAACTCCGCTGGAAGAGTGAGATGGTGAAACTGGAGGCTCTTATGGTCAAGGGCGTGGTGGCGCCCTGCATAGGCTGTACGAGAAGCTGTGAGCCTGAGAGGTGCGAACTTCTAAATGAGTGGATACAGCTGTTAATTGACGAATATGATATGAAGGAGCATTAACTATGGTATGAAGGAGCATTAACTCAGGCTAATGCTGTTCTTTGAATATCTGCCCTTCAAAGACACTTATCTCTGTGTTCTCGTCGAGCCATGCGTCCGGCGGCAGTCCTGCCTTTACGCACGTCTGGCAAAGAAACTCGACGGCATCCCAATTGTATTCTACGGCGACCTGTGGCAACAGCAAGCCCTGATAAATGCCACGCTTCGCGATAAGCCCGTGCCGCCCGACTTCTACGAGCTTCGGCAGCTCCTTAGGTTTCGCCTTCAACTTCTGCGGTGGTGTGAGAACTGTAAGCTCAAGCTCGACCTCATCAAGCTCGCCCTCGGAAAGTGGTGGGAACCTAGGGTCGTTAACGGCAGCGGCAATCGCAGAATCTATAATTGCCTCCTTTAGCGGAAGTATGGGATACGGATAGCCGATGCAGCCTCGCAGTGCATGATGCTTGTTTATCGTCACGAAAACCCCGCTCTTCTCGTTGAAAATTTCAGGCAGGTCGGAAGGCGGCTTTATCTTCACGCCCCCCCTCACATATTTCTCTATCGCTTCTCTCGCCAACTTCAAACCTAATTGCCCCTCTTCCTCAGTCAGCCTCCGCATAGTGTAAAATGCGGAAAGAAGCTATAAATTTATTGCTCCCATATATAGCCTTTCCCTGAACTTCCCCCCTCCGTCAATAACCCTCCTCTCGACGCTCATCAGGCTTAAGTTCCGTAGCTCCATCCCCTCAGCCTCTTTCACCTCCTCAACCCCGTGCTTGGTAATGGCAAGAAGCCCTACGCTCGGAAATTGCCTTAAGAACCCTCTGAGTTTGCGTTCATACCTCTCTGGGACGGCTACGTAGAGATGCGACACGCCTCGACCCGACATACGAATTCAACTGTTCCTTTAACCTGTCAAGCTCTGTTCGAAGCTTTCATTCCACGCCTACTACGCCTTCACTTTGGAATCAATTTCGTTTATGCATGATAGGCATCGCCACCACATCTATCTTGCCGTGCCCACGTGCGACTAAACCTGTTTCGCAACTCGCAAGTGTTCGCAGTGAATGGCGACAACGCGCATGTCCAAACCGCTCATCTTTTATTTAATTTAAGTAAAATAAGCTTGAGATGATGGCGTCAGCGTTACAGTCCGCAATATACGCAGTTTCCACATCCCTTCTATACCCAGTAGTCCTCCTCCTACTTTTTCTTGTCGCATGGATTGCTGTCGAGCTTGGTGGCTTCCTTTACGAACTTTTCTCAAGATTACGGTCGCCAAGTAAGCTCGAAGACGGCATAACTGCTGCGATGGTCGCAGAAAATCGCAGCGACGCCGTAAAGCGAGTTCTGAGCTCAGCGTCCAGCTACATGCTCCACGGATTCCTTGAGGACCTCCTGCGGCTCGTCGAGGACAGTGGCGAAAACAACGACAAGCTGCCAGTGCGTGTCGAAAAACTTCTTCAAAATTATGAACTGCAGGCGGCAAGGCGGCTCGAAAAGACGAAAATACTCGTGCGTATTGGTCCAATGCTGGGGCTGATGGGGACGCTCATCCCACTCGGCCCGGCGCTCCTCGCACTCACGCACGGCGATGTGGAGACCCTAGCGGGCAATTTAATAATAGCGTTCGGCACGACCGTCGTCGGGCTCCTCGTCGGCGGCATCGCCTTTGTTATCTCAGCGGTCAGAGGACGTTGGTATTCGCAGGACCTGAACGACATGGCATATGTTTGTGAGATGTTGTTTGGAGGTGAGTGATTGGAGCTGAGATACATGCAGCGTGGTGCTTTTCGGCACGGGTATAAGCGGCGTGTGGGCGGCATTTGGAGCGTTTATGTCGTATGGAGAGCGACTCACTGAGCGGCGTTGCGAGCCTTTTTGACGTGTGATGCCCACCTTGGACTGCTTGTTATTATTCTCTTACGGACTCGTTTGGCTTAAGGCAGCCTTACCATAGTAAAGAATCTGGGGCAGAATGGCATGGGAATCATCGTAAAGAAGGCAAGGAAGTAAAACGGCTGAGCGCCTCAGAGAAAGCCATACGGACGTAAATGGTTACCGAAGTTAGCAAGATTTACGAGACTAAGACGGTGGCTTGATATACTACTTGCGAACGTCAGCACGCCGCCCCTTAGGACTTGTAAGCTGCAAGTGTGGGTGTAAAACGGCGCTTTTTTATACGAATAACACAGAAACAAACATAATGTTTGAGCGAGTGCGAGAGGTTTTAGACGACAGAGAGGGGGTCGCAAGGAGCTGGAAGGAGCAGGGTAAGAAGGTTGTGGGCTGGGTCTGCCCTTACGTTCCCGAGGAATTGATACATGCAGCGGACATGCTGCCTTTCAGGGTAATGGGCGCTCCCGTGACTATCGTGAAAGGAGACGCCTACCTTTATCCGAATATTTGCTCCTTCAACAGGGTCGTGCTCGAACTCGCTTTAGGCGGGCGTTACGACTTCCTCGACGGCGTCGTCACCGCAAACGTCTGCGACCACATCCGCAGGCTCTACGACGCTTGGCATTTCTTCTTGGACACGCCGCTCAAACTCATCCTCAGTCTCCCGCACAAAACTGCTGAGAACGCAGTCGCTCACTTCAAAGACGAACTTTTGAGATTCAAAAACAGCCTTGAACGCCTTTCAGGCGCCGAAATTTCCGACTCAGCCTTGAAAAACTCAATAAAAACATACAACCGAGCGAGGGAACTTCTTCGGAGAATCTACGAGCTGAGGCGAGAGGACGAGCCGCCGATTTCGGGCGCCGAGGCGCTGGAAGTCGTTAAAGCTGGAATGTCCTTACCGAAGGAGGAGTATGTGGCGTTGCTGGAGGAGCTTTTTGAGAATTTAGAGCAACGAGACAAACGATACAAAAGCAATGCTAGGATAATGATTACTGGAAGCGACCTCGACGATCCGGGGTTCGTGAAGCTTATCGAAGATGCTGGCGGCGTGGTTGTGGCGGATGACCTCTGCACCGGCAGCCGGTATTTCTGGGAGGACGTGGACGTCGGCGGCGACACTCTGGAGGCGCTCGCAAGACGTCACCTCAGTCCAGTTCTTTGCGCTCGCATGCACCCCTACGAAGCGCACATCGAGCATATAATAAAAATGGCTGGCGATTTCAACGTTGATGGCATAATTTTCGAAGCCTTAAAGTTTTGCGACATTTACGGCGGCGAATATCCGTTGCTCCGAGAGCGATTGAAGGAAGAGGGCTTTGACATCCCGCTCCTGCTGCTCGACCGCGAATATGCGCTGAGTGGCGTGGAACAGTTGAAAACTCGAATACAAGCATTCATTGAGAGTTTGAGTTAGGAGGTGGAGGTTTTGGCAGCCACGATTCCACAAATAGATTCTGAGGTCCAAAAGCAGTATGCGCAGTTTGTGGCTAATTTCTTCAAAAGTGCGTTCGACGCAAGGAACGCCGGCAAGAAGCTTGTTTGGATGGCTTACTACCTGCCGTCAGAGCTTTGCTACGCCCTGGACGCCGTGCCCTTCTATCCTGAAATCTGGGGCGGCGTCTGCGCACGGCAGGGCATCGTTCTAAAATATCTGGAGGCTGCGGAGAGCTTTGGTTACCCACGTGAGTTGTGCTCGGCGACGAAGTCCGCCGCCGGGATGGCGCTTTCTGGAGAGGCACCGCCGCCGGACGCAGTCCTGAGCACTCAGCCCGTTTGCGACGGCGGCATGAAAGTTCATGAGCTCGTCGCAGTCCGTTACAAGTGCCCGCACTTCTTCATCGACGTGCCCTATACCAAAGACAAGAATGGCATTGAATATTTGACAGGCGAGTTAGAGGGAGCTCTTAAGTTCCTCGCTGAGTCCTTTGGGACGGAACTGAGCGAGGACCGCCTGAAAAAAGTCGTGGAGCTCTCGAAGCGTGCCGAGGAGTTGCACCTGGAAGTCAATGAGCTTAGGAAGAAGAAGCCCTCGCCGCTTCTGAGCTTGGAGCTTTTTGGACAGTATTTCTTCCCATGCAGCTTCCTCGGCGGCACGCAGGCAGCCATTGATTTCTACGCAATGGTTGCGGAGGTGGCGAAACGCCGCATTAAAGAGGGTAACGTGCTTGAGGAGAAATACAGGCTCCTTTGGGCGCCGCTCGTCCCGCAGAGCTTCCTGAGCATCCTCCAGTGGCTTGAGCTCGAATACAAGGCGAAAGTCGTCATGGAAATGGTGGGCTATGCTCCGAAAATCGAAATGGATGCGGCGAAGCCGCTGGAAAGCCTTGCGAGGAAGACGCTTGAGGCGAGGTTTCCGTCTCTTGGGAACGGTCCGGGCGTGCTTAATCTCGATAGATACCGCGAAATCGTGAAGGATTACGACATCGATGCTGTGATTTACTTTGCGCATTGGGGCTGCCGGACAATTTGCAGTGCGGTCAAGATGGTTAAGGACTTGCTCAGAGAGGAATTCGATGTGCCGATGCTCGTGCTCGACGGCGATATCTTCGACCCGAGGAACAACCCAGTGGAGCAGGCGAGGGCGAGGGTGGAAGAGTTTTTTGAGATGCTTGAGTAGGGCGATAAGGTGGGAGGTAAGATGCTTGTTGCGGGCGTAGATGTGGGCTCGCTGACAGTAAAAGCCGTAATATTGAAGGACGGGGAAGTTGCGGCGACCACAACGCTCATCACCGGCGACGACGCTGCCACCGCCGCAAGAACTGCGATAAACGAGGCACTGAAAAGCTTGGCGGAGCGAGGCGTGAGCGCAACGCTCGATTCTCTGGACTACGTAGTGGCGACGGGCGTTGGCAGGAAGGAAGTTGCGTTTGCGCACGAGGTGAAGACGGATGTCCGCTGCGACGCCGTCGGCGCACGCCACCTCTTTCCGTCGGTGAGGACGGTCGTGGACATTGGAGCTGAGAGCTGCAAGGTTATCCGGCTGAGCAAGAAGGGCAGAGTGGAAGACTTCACTGCCAACGATAAATGTGCCTCCGGCACCGGAATGTTCCTCGACACGCTCGCAAAGGTCATCGGCGTCGGCGTCGAAAAGCTCGGCGAACTCTCACTGAAAGCGAAGGAGCCTGCGAAAATCAGCAGCATGTGCGTCGTCTTCGCCGAGTCAGAGGTCATCTCTTACATCCACAAGAAAACGCCAGTCGAAGACATTATCGCCGGCGTCCATGAGTCCATATCTAACAGGATATTCGGAATGATGAACAGAGTGGGCATCGAAAAGGACGTTGCGCTTGTGGGCGGTGTCGCGAGGAACGTCGGCGTCGTCAGGGCGCTCGAAGCGAGAGCGGGCGAGAATATTCTGGTGCCTGAGGCGCCGCAGATCGCCGGCGCCCTTGGTGCCGCTTTAATCGCTGCGAAGGCGTGTGAGGGGGGTGCATGATGCTCGTCGCCGGCATCGATATCGGCTCGCTAACTGCAAAGGCGCTAATCCTCGAAGATTCAAAAATACGGGCATACGCCATAATTCCAACTGGCGTTGATAGTGAGGAAACCTCGAAAAAAGTGATGAACAGCGCTCTTGAGAGGGCAGAGCTCAGTCTTGAGGACCTTGAATACGTGGTCTCGACCGGCTACGGGCGTGTCATCGTTCCGTTCGCAAACAAGAGCATCACTGAGATCTCTTGTCACGCAAAGGGCGCCGTCTTTCTTTTCCCGTCGGTGCGCACGATTCTCGACATGGGCGGACAGGATTGCAAGGCGATACGCTGCGATGCCTCCGGAAAAGTGCAAAACTTCGCAATGAATGACAAGTGCGCTGCAGGCACCGGGCGTTTCTTTGAAATAATAGCCGAGACTATGGAATTGCCGCTTGAGGAGCTTGGGGGGCTTTCGCTTGAAGCGATGTCGGCTGCGAAGATAAGCTCGGCGTGCGTCGTCTTTGCGAAGTCCGAAGTCTTAGCGCTGCTGCGGAAGGGCGTTGACAAGAAAAACATTCTTGCGGGCATAAACGAGGCTGTTGCCCTCAGGGTTTTTGCCCTTCTGAACAGAGTGGGCATCGAAAAGGACTTCGCAATCACCGGCGGTATCGCAAAGAACGTCGGCGTCGTGCGAAAAGTCGAGGAGAAGGTCGGATTGAAGGCGCTGATTGCAGAAGAACCACAAATCGTCGGCGCTCTCGGCGCTGCGCTCTTCGCAAAAGAGGCACTGGAGCAGGTTTAGGCGTAAAAGGTTGGTGGGGCGTTTGATAGCGCATTACGGCTACGCCGACGGCTCAGGAGAGTATTATTTGATTGTTGATACCGATAGGTGTGACGGCTGCGGTCGGTGCGTCGAAGTCTGCCCGAACGACATTCTTGAGCTTGCCCCTGACGACTACGGAAAGACTGTCGTGCGTGTTAAGGACGAGTTCGTGAACAGCATCGGCTACATCTGCCCTGCATGCAAGCGACGGGACGAGCGTTGTGAGAGCGTCTGCGAGCACGCTGCTCTTTCTTACACGTGGTAAGGCGTGACGTGCCTGACGTGGTAGTGCCCTGAATGCCCTCGCCGCCAAGCCTCGCATTAGCCAGTGCGTCTCGCTCTTATCACAACACGCTAAAAATCAACAGCCTAAGATTTGCAAAATCACTTTTCTTGCTCTTGGTTTATTGTCAAGTTCTACGAAGACGACTTGCTGCCACGTGCCGAGAAGCATTCTTTTGTTTTTGAAGGGGACAGTCAAGCCCGGTCCGAGGAACGCCGCTCGCACATGCGAGTGCCCGTTGCCGTCGTGCCAGCGGCGCTCGTGCTCGTACCATATATCTTTGGGGAACAGCCGTTCGAGGGCAGCGGGCAAGTCCTTTAAAAGCCCCGGCTCGTATTCTATGGTCGTTATGGCGGCGGTGGCGCCCGGAACGAAGACGGTCACGATGCCGTCGCTCACCCCAGCTTCCTTTAGTTTCTCGTTTATTTTGCTCGTTAGGTCGATTATCTCAACTTCGCCCCTCGTCTGGAAGCTTAACTCTTTCGTTATGACTTCCATTCGTTTCACCCACTTTGATTTTGCCGCACCTGCTGTTATTCGTAAACAGGCTCAAGCCAATGCAGGTATTTCTCGTCTCGTGCGTTCACGACGTCGAAGAACTTATTCTGTATGGCTCTCGTGATGGGTCCGACCTTGCCGTCGCCGATAGTTCTGAAGTCGATTTCTCGGATTGGCGTGACTTCAGCGGCGGTGCCTGTGAAGAAAGCCTCATCGGCTATCAAAACCTCGCCGACGGTCAGCGGCTTCTCCACAACTTCGAAGCCGAGGTCTCTTGCTATTTTAATGACGGAGTCTCTCGTGATTCCGGGGAGGATTGAGGATTCGAGCCCGGGCGTGTAGATGACGCCGTCACGCACGATGAATAGGTTTTCGCCGGAGCCTTCGGAGACGTAGCCGTTCGCATCCAGCATTAGAGCTTCATCGAACCCCTTGCTGCGGGCGTCCATGACGGCGAGCATCGAATTTACGTAATGCCCGACCGCCTTCGCGGTCACGGGCACCATCCTCGAATGCAAGCGGTGCCACGCCGAGAACGTGCATCTTATCCCCCGCCTGAGCGCCTCATCGCCGAGGTAGGCGCCCCACTCCCATACCGCAATCACACACTCCACAGGGCAGCCGCCGGGATGCACTCCGAGGTTATGGTAGCCGTAGAACACGATGGGGCGGATGTAGCAGGCTTTCAGCTCGTTAACTCTTATCGTCTCCTTTATTGCCTCCGTTATTTCGGCATGAGAGTATGGGATTTCGATGCAGTAGAGCTTTGCTGACCAGAAGAGGCGGTCTACGTGCTCCTTAAGCCTGAAGACGAAAGAACCTCGCTCGGTGGCGTAGCAGCGGATTCCTTCGAAGACGCCTGAGCCGTAGTGCAAGGTGTGCGAGAGAACATGAACCTTGGCGTCTTTCCAGTCCACAAATTCCCCGTTCATCCAAATCTTGCCACGCTCTGGCAGCCTCTCAGCCATTTTCTCACCTTTAAATGATAGTGCGATTAATATAGGAAGAACAGAATAAAAAGCTTAGCAGGGAACTAAATCACGGCAAAGGGGGGTGTGCGCAGACGGCAAGAGCGAAGTCGAAGAAGAAGCCTTGTGTGAACCTCGGAGTGGTGGGACATGTGGATCACGGGAAGACGACGCTCGTGAACGCACTTTCGGGCGTTTGGACGGACAAGCACAGCGAAGAGCTTAAAAGAGGCATATCCATAAGATTGGGTTACGCAGATGCGACGTTCAGGAAGTGTCCAAAGTGTCCGGAGCCTGACTGCTACACGGTCGCTGAAAAGTGTGAGCATTGTGGCTCTAAGACCAACGAGTTACGGACTGTATCGTTCGTGGACTCGCCCGGGCACGAGACGTTGATGGCGACGATGCTGAGCGGCGCCGCAATCATGGACGGCGCCATCCTCGTGATAGCAGCGTCAGAGCCGTGCCCGCAGCCGCAGACCAAGGAGCATCTTATGGCTCTGGACATCATCGGTATAGATAGAATCGTCATCGTCCAGAACAAAATAGACCTTCTCTCTCGAGAAGAGATCATAGAACATTACTGGCAGATAAAGGAGTTTGTGGAGGGAACTGTTGCCGAGAAGGCACCGATAGTGCCGGTGTCGGCGCAACAGAAGGTTAACATAGACCTGCTTATACAAGAGATAGAAGAAACGATACCACCGCCGGAGAGAGACTTAAGCAAGCCGGCACGCATGCTCATCGCCCGCTCCTTCGACGTGAACAAGCCCGGGACGCCCATAGATAAGATTAAAGGCGGTGTGATAGGGGGTTCCTTGCTACAAGGCAGGATAAGAGTCGGTGACGAAATAGAAATACGCCCCGGAAGGTCAGTGGGCGGCAAGGAGCTCTGGCAGCCGATGCTCACGAAGGTCACGAGCATAATGTCTGGAAGTATTAGGCTTGAGGAGGCGACGCCCGGCGGGCTCGTCGGCATCGGCACGACGCTTGACCCTGCGATGACTAAGAGCGACTCCATGGTAGGGCATGTTGTTGGGAAGCCGGGGACGCTGCCGCCCGTCTGGAACGGCTTTAAGCTGGGTGTTCGCTTGCTTGAGCGTGCTGTCGGCACTGAAGAAGAGATCAAAGTCATGCCCATAAAGGTGGGCGAGCGGTTCATGTTAAGCGTCGGCACCGCAACGACCCTTGGCGTCGTGAAAAGCATCTCAAAAGATGCTGCAGAGGTGCGGCTCAGCCGCCCTGTCTGTGCGGAGGTCGGCGCCCGTGTAGCGATAAGCAGGAGAATAGGCGCAAGATGGCACTTAATCGGCGTGGGCACGATTCTGGAGGGCGACGCCGCATGATTTACGAAATGCCACCATTTCGCCCGCCGAATGAGGGTGCGGAACAGAGTTTGCTGCTGAGGGTTACGAGGGGCTGTCCCTGGAACAAGTGCACGTTCTGCGCTATGTATAAAGGTATGAAATTCGAGCGAAGAGATGTGGAGGAGATAAAAAAGGATATAAAAGTTGCAAAGCTTTTCTACAACGCTGCCTACGGGCGTGAACCTAAAACGGCGTTCATCGGCGACTCTGACAGTTCTATCATCAAAACTGAGGATTTTGTTGAGATTTTGAGGTTTTTGCGTGCTAAGATTCCGAGCCTGAGGCGGGTGACGAGCTATGCACGGGCGAAGACCATTGTCAGGAAGAGGGAAGAATATCTGCGGGCGCTACGGGAGGCGGGGCTAACAAGGTTGCATTTAGGACTTGAAACCGGCAGTGACGAGCTTTTGCGGCGTGTCAGGAAGGGAGCGAGTGCCGAGGAGATGATAACGGCGGGGCGGAAGGCGAAGGCGGCGGGCTTTGAGATTTCTGAATATGTGATTCTGGGGCTTGGTGGCAGGGAGTTCTTCGAAACAAGGGAGCATGCCCTCGAAACTGCAAGAGTTCTTAACGAAATAAACCCGAACTTCATCAGGTTTAGGACGCTCGTCCCGTTGCCCGGCACGCCGATGCACGATAAATATGTGAGTGGCGAGCTTGAGCTGCTCACGCCGCATGAGGTTTTAGAAGAAGCCCATACCATCATCGAAAACCTCGAAGTCAGTAGCTGGGTGAGTTTCGACCACGTCTCTAATCCATACCCCATCCCCGACGCCAAGCTTCCTGAGGAGCGGGAGCACTTGCTCGGAGACTTGCGGTTTGCGCTGAGCCTCGACGAGTCGCAACTCGTAGATGCAAAGTATTTGATATGTAGAGGGTATTTGTGACGGTGTTGCTGGTTTAAACAAATTCCACACCAGAGTCTCGGCGTCGTAGAGCGCGACGTGCCCAGCCACGTAACGCGCGGGACTCCTGCAACGGCGTGCTGTGCGAGGAGGCTTTTGTTACGCCGGACAGTATTGTGTTTGGAGAGCTAACGAGGGCGCGTTGCTGCCGGAATTAATCAGGAGGGTTGTTACGCCAAAGCTTCGGTGCCGACGAGCTTCGCACCCGCCGTTTTCAAAACTTCAGCCGCCCGCTCAACGTCGTCAACGCTCATTATGAGGATCGCCTTGCCGCCGCCTTTTGAGAATGCGTATGCATAGTTTATATTTATAGAAGCCTGCCCGAGAGCGTCCGCAATTTCGAATAGCGCCCCGGGGCGGTCTTCCATTTCGACACTCATGACTTCAGTCTTCGAGACCGTGAAGCCAGCGTCCCGCAAGACGTCGTGGCAACGCTCCGCATCGTCCACGATGAGGCGGACGACGCCAAACTCCCCGGCTTCGGCGATCGAAAGCGCCCTTATGTTCACGCCTGCCTCATAAAGGAGTCTCGTCGCTGCTGCCAGCGTCCCCGGCTTGTTTTCTAGGAATAACGAGACTTGGGTTATTTTCATGGCTTTCACTTGCCCCGCAAACCTATTAAGTTTAACTATGGAACGATTCGGTGCAAGATTTGAAACAGAGCGCTCACTTCCTCTGGTTTCTAATAGCCAGTCAAAGGTCGCATTTCCGCTCCCCCTCTTTACCCCACCGCTTGTAATCTCTAAGCTTCCAAGCTCCAGCCTTAGCAAGCTCGGAAATGCCGCAGGCGGGCGTGCTGCCCGTAGAATAACATTTCAAGCAATTACCATCGCAACCTGCCACCGGCTCAAATCTATCACCACGCCGCACGTATATTGGGACGTTAATGCCTTCGCAGTTGTTTGAGGTTTTAAATTCGGCGTTCAGCCCCTTAAGCCTTCCGTTCGGCAGACGCTCGAACTCCATGCAAAGCGCGAACGTCACGTTATGACGACAGCAAATGTCCCTGAGCGTGCGGAAGAGCTGCTTCCGATACCAAATGCTCGCATGCAGCCTCGGTCCGATGCGCTCCGTGAAGAGCGTTTCGTAGCGCCGCCTCATATCTTTTCCAAACTTAACCTCAATCTTACTGAGGATATCGCTTTTCGTCCTCAGCGGGATGTCGAGGCAACTTGCGATGATGTGGGCGGCGCCCCGTTCTTTTGCTGCCGCCACTAAAGCTCTAAGCTCGTTTTCGCTATCGGTGACAAACGGCAGCACAGGGTCAATTCTGCAAACCGTGAAAATTCCGGCATCACACAATCGCTCTATGTTCCTAAGAAGTCCATCGACGCTGGCGCCGCCTTGCATTAGCTTCCTGCGAAGCTTTTCATCAAGCGTTACAATCGTGATTTGCGCAAACGAGTGCTCCTGCGTTTTTAAGAGTTTCAGGGCTTTGTTACTGACTACGCCCTTCGTGACGACATCCACGGGGAGATTCCGCCGCACGAACTCCTTGATTATTTTTTCGGTCAGCTCGTAACGCTTGTTAATCGGCTGGAATGGGTCGGTAACCGGCGATAGATACCCGCAACTCGCCACGTTTAAAGCGTCAAGTTGCCGTGAAACGACTTTATCAAAATCTTTGAACACGGTGACGACGCCCTCTCGGCGGAAACGCTCGAAATATCCAGGAAAAGCGTGGGCGTAACAGAAAAAGCAACGGTGGCTACACCCGTTGTAGGGGTTAATTAAAAGGCGCTCCGCCGTGCACTCTCGGGCGCCGTTCGGCTCTATGCCGCTCCACCAGCCATGTAGTTCCTTCTTTGAAGCTACGAGGACATGCGGCGTCGGCTCCTTAAGCACTTCACCGCCGCCCGACATAACGGCAAGACGCCGTAACCTCCGCTCGCAAGCGTTAGATATACTTCTCTTTGACAAGGATCTCGGCATTCAGGATGGCGGCGCCGGCGGCGCCCCGCACGGTGTTGTGCCCTAAGGCTATGTATTTGACTTCGCGGCTGCCGCTCTCTCTGACCCTGCCGACGGAAACCGCCATACCGCGCTCAGCATCCCTGTCGAAACGGGGCTGCGGTCTGTCCTGCTCCTCCCTTAGGATCAGGGGCGTTTTCGGCGCGAACGGCGTGTTGAGAGGGCTTTTAAAGTTTCTGAACGCCGCCTTCACATCCTCGGCGCTGATGTCCTTTGAGAAGCGGACCCAAATGGCTTCGGTGTGCCCATCAAGCACTGGCACTCTATGGCATGACGCCGTCACCTTGAACTCTGCATTCTTAATACGCTCGCTTTCAAGAGTGCCCAGAATTTTCAGGGCCTCGGTTTCCATCTTTTCCTCTTCTCGGCTGATGAACGGGATGACGTTGTCGATGATCGCCATCGAGGGGACGCCCGCATAGCCAGCACCTGAAACCGCCTGCATCGTCGCTACGTGCACTTCCTCAATCCCGAACTCCATCAGGGGCTTCAGCGTCATAGTCATCATTATCGTCGAGCAGTTCGGGTTTGTCACGATGAAGCCGTCCCAGCCACGGCGGCGCCGCTGCACTTCTATGAGGCGAAGATGGTCGGCGTTCACCTCAGGGATGACGAGCGGAACATCCTCCTCCATTCTGTGGACGGAAACGTTGCTCGTTACTGCATAGCCGGCGCTTGCGCACTCTTTTTCGACGCCTCTCGCAACGTCGCCGGGGAGCGCCGAAAACATGATTTCGACGTCGGCGTTCTTGCTTGCGACGCTCACGTTCTTAACTTCAAGTTCCGCCACGCTTTCCTGAATTGCTCGATCCAAGAACCACTTCGCAGCCTCCCTGTAAGGCTTCCCGGCACTCCGCTCCGAGGCATAAACCTCTGCTATTTCAAACCATGGGTGGTCGCGCAGCAAATCCACAAAACGCTGACCCACACTCCCTGTCGCCCCCAAAACTCCAACTTTGATACGCCGCATACTAACCTAACACTACCCCTTCCTCCTTTATTTAATACTGTGCCGCAGAGCTGCTAAGCAGGCAGGACTTTCAAGCCGCTCTTCGCCCTTACGACGAGCACGTCGTCGCCTGCTTTCTTCTTGAGGAAGGGCGGCTTCTTCAGAGTCACAGTCTCGTAGCTCTTTGGATCTAATATTTGGATTTCATCCCCGCTTACCGACATCAACACGGCCTTTTCAGCCTGCTTCCTATTACTGACGAGGCTTGCTCGTCGCACGTTCTCCGCACTTAAAAACACGCGGCTTCCTGTCTCCAAGTCCAAGCCCACGACGCCACGCCCCCCCACCCGCTCCACCAGAACTACTTTTCCGTCAAGCTCGATAACGTCGCCCTTCAGGAACTTCGGCAGCCTGACCAGAAACGTGACACGATAAATCTCCCTGCCGTCCTTCCTGCCATAGAGCTTTTTGCTCTCAGAAATTCTTCCGCCGAGCGTCTTCACGATACTTTTTGAGATTTTCCTGCCGCCCTCGATACTGCCGACGTAGAAATCAATGCCTTCTCTTTTCTTCTCCACTTTCGAGATGAAATCTTTAAGACCATCGCCGAGTGCCGAATACGCAATCGCTTCGACCCTGAAAAGCTCGTCATCGCTTGGTGTCCTCCCGTCGGCTCGCACCTGCACGATGCTCTCGAAGTAGCCGCCTGAAATCCGGCTGCACCGCTTGCACGTTCTCCTCACAAACTTTATTCTCAGAGGGCGGCGCTCCTGCAGATTCATGCCCTTGAAATTCACATCAAGCTTGACGGCGGCGCTTGCACCCCATCCCCTAAGCTCCTCGATTTCCACGTCCACGCCTCTGAGCTCCGCATGCATGCCCTTGGCGGCGGCTTTCAGCTTTTTGCCTACGGCATCCCGCACAATGCCCTGCAAATCCGCAAGCTCGCCGCTCTCCTTGAAAAATCCACCGCAATGCCTGCAAACTCGCACTTCTATGTCAGGAAGCTTTATTTTATCAGTCTCAACCCTAAAAATGCTTAACACGCATTCTTTACACAACCCCCCATATAATTCTTCAGACCGCTTCCCGCAGCCTGCGCAGAACTTGCTCCACCTCCTCTCCACCACACTACCCCCCTTAAACCAGTAAGTTCTAACTGGCTAAAACCTTACGACGACGAGGCGGCGCAGTGAAAATCAATGAGAAGTGAGAATGTTAAGTTAGAGGAGCGATGGAAATCGCGATTACCCTGCCAAGGCAGCTTGGGGAGATTTTGAAAGAGCCTTCACAAAACTTCTACGAAGCTCAGATGACGAGTGTGCCGTGGGAGTCGTGCTGGGGGACGTTGGAAGTTCTTGGCGAAATAAAGGGCATGACTGAAGGGTTAGCGCCGGCCCCCATGGTTTGAGCTACTTTTGCGAACAATTTTAGGAAGATGTTGCTGCTAATCCCCTCCGGGCAGGGGAGGGGGTGGGAAAAGTTTTTATAGCTTGCGTTCAATGGATGAGTAACGAAGCTGTGGGTATAACCTGCGGTCAGGAGCTGCGTGCTCAGCTCGAAGGGGAGCGCCGTCCGGCACACTCCCCAACCTCCCAAGCTTCCGGTGGAAGCCCCGACTCGGGGCGGGGGAGGAGGTCACGACTTACTCCGCTCCTTTTTCCTCATGAGCTATCTCATACCTGTAAGTGATGAAAGCTCTTTTAGCCTTATACAGGACTTTCTTTTTGTCGTATCCATATTTTTCAGCGAGTTTCTCCAGCAGCCGCCTCTTGCTGCCGCCCTTTAACTCCAATTCCTCCATTATTTCTTCAATCATTTTCTTTTTCGCCTCTTCCGAAAGAGGCTCCCGCCCGCCGCCCGCTCCTGCCTCAGTCATCTTGTCCACCCTCACTTCACTACTCTTTCCTCCGCAGCCTCACGGGAGAAAGCAATCTTTCAGATACGCCGGCGAGCTTCGTCTCCGAAACTATCAGACGCTCTGGTAAACGTTCTGAAATTTTAAAGTCTAAGGTCACCGATTCGGCGTTAGAGATTTCCACATTATCGTCCCTGAAAAGCTTCAAGCTCCGTGCGGCGTCCACGCTTATCTCAACAAAGCTCTTTGCGAACACCCCGCTCCAGAACGCTGGCGTCGTTCTGTAAAGCAGCAGATAATCCCCGCTTTCAGCAGCTTCCGCGCCTCTCGCCGTTCCCACAGCTGTAGCGCCGCCCTGCAGCCCCTCAGGCTCCGCCAGTACTTTCGTTTCTTTCCTTTTCACCTGAACATCGTCCTCTTTGGGCGACGTTTCTCCTAAGCCCAGCGTTCCGAAAACCTCGCTGCGAACCTCCTCGAAGCTCCGCCTTCCGCCTGTGACGCCCTCTACCATCCTCTCAAGAATTTCAACGCCTGCCGCTGACGTGCCCCCGTTCTCCAAAACCCGCCCCTCCACATTCACTATAACCCCTCGCTTCTCAAAGAACGCCTCGCTCGCAAGCGTCACGCCTGCAAGCTCTGAGGCGACCGTCCTAAAAGCTCCTTGCTCCACCAAAAGTTCAAGTTCTGAAAGACGCTTCCGAATTTTACGCTCGTTTAGCAAAAGAGCGCCCGCCGGATCCGTCTCAAGAAGAAACAGCGCCTTCACCCGCTCGTCTTCGAAAACCTCAAGCAGGCTCAAGCCTTGCTTCGTCTCAGGTGCCAGTGAGCTTTGCAGCAATGCCGCGCTCGTCGTCAGAAACGGCTTCATTAAGAGCAGCGTGGCGCCGCACTCCGCACACACCGCAAACATCTCTCTTAGCAAAACAGCGTCCGTGTAGGGATTTGCCTCCGAAATGACGAGAGCATCTTCAAAAACGTCCTTCCGTGCTCTTAACTTTTTTAGCTCCTCTGCTGCCGCATTTATGAAGGCTGTGGCATCCAACAAAACAGTCTCGTCGGCAATCCCGCGTTCGCTGCCCACAAACGCGACCTCAAAAACCTTCGCACCGTTCTTCTTTGCTTTCAAGATCCGCCTCGCAAGCAGCGGATATTGTAAAAAAGGCTCCACGAAGAACAAAACAAGTTTTGAAGCACGTTCCACGTCCGCCAAAGGCACACCTATTTCCAAAAGCTCATGCAAACTCTCGGGTAAAGTTTTGAAAGCAGCGTTCAGCCCCAGCTCCAGATTTTTACAGCCAAGACCTTTACAAAGGTTGATGAACGAGGCGAGCTCTTCGCACGTCGCCGCCCCCACGCTTACGAACGCCAGCTCCTCCGGCTTCACACCTTTAAGTCGCTTCACAGCTTCGCTTACAGCTTCGTCCAGCGTCACAGGCTTGCCATCAACAGTGTTGTTCAAGCGTTCTCTGTCGTAATATTGGGGGAGAGACATGCCGAAAGCGCAAAGCTTACCTACGTTCACGGGTGCTCTCTTCCTGTGCCACACTTTAAGCCCCCGCTCCTCGTCGCCTTCTAAATACAAGCCGCAACCGAGGCCGCAGCCCGGACATATCGTTTTTATCATCGACTCACCCTCCACTTTACAGTATGTCATGCCATTGGAGCTCTGCCTCGTAGAACGGAGGCTTCTCCGAAACGTTCATCCCGGGCATGTAGTTCAACTTGCGCTGCATCCGCTCTGCGAATCGCCTGTGGATGAACGTGAGAGGAATATCAACCGGACAGACGTCCTCGCACTGTCCGCAGCCGATGCATGAATCCATCAGATGCAACAGTCTTATCACATTATACATGGAAATTACATAGTCGTCTCGCTCGTCGTGCATCGAAACACACTTTGCAGCGTCGTCGCACGCACACACCGGACAAACAGTCCTACAGGCGCCGCAGTTTATGCAAAGCCTCAGCGTTTCGACGTAGAACTTCAGACGCTCATCTCTCGTAAGCTCCTTCACTGCATCAAGCTTCTCCCACCACTCCTCTGCTAGTTTCACCATTGCGTTTTTTATCCTCTCCCGCACCTCCAACGACTTCTCAGACGCCTCCTTAACTTTAATATATCCATTCTCCAAGGCGTTTTTAAGAAGTGCCTCGCCCTTCTCGGTTAGAACTTCGACGAACGTCGCTTCTTCTCCCTTTAGCACGCCCCAGTTCCCACATGCCAAGTCCGCCATCGTCGGAATCTTCGTAATGCACATCTTACAGGAGTCCCTACGCCCGTAACCTTTCTTTTCAAGCTCCTCTATCTTACATTCCCTCTCCTCACCGCTCTGGAGGGTTAAGAAAAGCTTGCCCGCCTTTATTTCCTCCTTGACCACTGCATCCGGGTCGATTCCGTAAACTTCCGCAGCCGCCTCCCGCAGGTTCAGGGGGTGCAGCGTGCCACCGCAGTTCAGCCCGACGAGATAAATGTCGTTGATGTCCAGTTGCTGGCGTTTCGCCTGCTCTATGATACCACGGGCGTCGCAAGGCTTTACCGGCAACCCTATTTTCTTGCCCTTGTTCTTTTCGTCCTTATAGAATTCCACGACGAACTTCGTCAGGTTTACCGGGACGGCGTGCAGAGAGCCCGCACTCTCCACGACGACTTCAGGGGCGCTCGTGACTGTGGGGATGCCTTCATAAACGTCTTCCTTCTTGACCACGACGACAGCATCCAGCAAGCCATTTTCAAGAGCAGCGACGAGCGCCGCCGTGACGAAGCCGCCATTCGCCGCCCGCCTCCTTATTTTCTCATCAGTTGCCCACGCAAGGTAGCATGTGCCCATATTCTTCCCTCTTCCCCTACTTTTTCCAGCTCTTCCTGAAAGGACTTGGACCTACTTTCTTAACGTTCTCGGTCACCTCTTTAACCATATCTGCAAAAATCGCGCCTTCGGAGGCGGAAATCCATTCCAAGCGGAGCCGCTCAGGTTCAAGCCCCAATTCGTCCACAAACTCTTTCAGGAACTCAAAGCGGTTTCTTGTCTTGTAGTTCGCATCTACATAGTGGCAGTCGCCGATGTGGCAGCCCGTGATGAGGACGGCGTCCGCACCCTCCAGAAAACCCATCAGCACAAACGCTGGGTCAATACGCCCCGAGCACATCACCCTTATCACCCGTATCGTCGGCGGCGTCTGCCTCCGCTCCAAGCCCGCGGCGTCCGCTCCCGCATACGAGCACCAGTTGCAGCAAAACGCTAAAACCTTTGGCTCCCACTCCTTTTTTTCATTCATTTGCTCATCTACGACAGCCAACATACCTCACCCCAGCGCATTTGCAGCCTGCCCCTGCCCACTCGCAGGCAGCCACACTGCCTCCGAATTCCATCAAGGGAGTTTGGCGAGCACCTTATAAAAACGTGCCGAAATTGAAAGCTCGTGCGCCTCTACTAAGACAAGACGCACGCATGGCTACGGGCGTGCCGAGCATCACGGGCGTGTGAGCTTGTATTTCTCACGCATTTCTCTGGTGAGGAAGCAGATGCCGCATTTGTCGCCGACGATGTATATGGAAATCATCTTATCCGGGTTCTTTCTGTCTATTTTCGGCTTCCTGCCCAGCACCTGCTCCACAAGTCTTTGCAGATATGCGGTCACCTCCCTCTCAATGCTCTTATTTGAGACCCTCACGTCGCCTCTCGTCTCAACGTGCACACACAGAGTCTCCTCAGGCTCTATCTCGTCTATGTGCTTCGCAACGTGCCTCTTCACTACGCTTATTAGGTTTTCAGGAGCTGTAAATACGCTTTCTAGAGGCACCGCCCTACTGACGCAGCGGAATTCCTCGGCGTCCTCAAGAAACTCTGTAACGTCATCAACCTTACCGAAAAGCACACCCTCGCCACAAACCTCAAACTCACCTTCGCCCTCCAGCTCTTTGAGAAGCTCTTCCTCGCTACACTCCTTCCGTCTTATGACTAATAAATTCCAATCCCTTGGCATCTCCCCCTTAGAGATAAAAGGCGAGCCTTTTCACCCTGCTCACGGGGTGGGGATGCGTCGAGAAAAGCTCCATGAGACGCTCCGTCAACGGCACCTTTGCCTTCTGCGCAAACGTCTCAAGCTCGTATGCGCTTATCCGCCCATCCCTATTAATGTCAGCCTCCCTGAGGTCTGTGAGGTCTCTGCGGGCGGTTGCTGGGTCCGATGCGAAGAACGCCCGGAGCCCCTGCACCGCCTTTAAGGTCTCATCGCTCGCTTTGGCGTTGCCGTGGATTATTTTATAGAGAGCGGAGGCGAGGCTGTAAGGTCTTTTCGTGAGCTCGACGCTGCCGGCATCCGCATAGTATTCCCGAACTCTCGACGCATATAATACAATTAAATTGCTGATGAGGTATACGAGGAAGGCGATGAAAGCAATTGCAAGCGTCGGCAAACTCCCCTCGTCCCTGCTCCTGCCGCCGCCAAAGAACGCCGAAAGAAATAGACTGTAGTAAACGAAATAGCAAATCATGGGAATCACGCTCAGCGCCGTTATCACGAGCATGTCCCTATGTTTGATGTGCGAGATTTCGTGCGCCAAGACTGCTTCGAGCTCGTCTTTGTCGAGCATCTCAAGGAGCCGTCTCGTGACGCACACTCTCGCTTTCCGCTTCGACGTGCCGAAGGCGAAGGCGTTAGGAATAGGAACTTCCGAGATGCCAACTTTCGGCTTTGGAATGCCAGCACGCCTCGCAAGGTCTTTAACGAGCCAGTGCAGCTCTGGATACTCAAGCTCCGAAACGTAACGGACCCGCATCGTCCACTCCACAATTTTTGGACCCATGAGGAACTGAGCGCCGACGATAACAGCCGCAAGCACCGCGTAAAACACGGGAGCGCCGATGCCTAAGGCGTAGGCTACTAACACCAGTAGCCCGTATATCACTGCAAAGAGCAGTATAACACACGCCCACAGCCGCACATGCAGGAAAAACGTTCTCATCTTATAAGGGTTTCCTCAAAGAATGATTTAAATATTTCGTTGCAAGGGGCATAAGCCAGCGCTGGAAACTAATGCTGCTAAACCACCGGCGCAGGTTACCTGCCCCGCCGCTCAAGGATGGCTTTTATCTTCTTCAGCCTTATGAAGTTCTCTCTTTCCATCTCGTCAAGCCGCATTTGTATGTATTTGCGGGTCGCCTTCAGCCGGGGGATGAGTATGTATTCGAGGGCATTTACCCGCCGCTTCGTCTTTTCGACCTCCTCAGCGAGCCGCCGCACCGTCTCTTCCACCTCCGCAACCTTTATCACCTTCTCTAAAGCCTCTTCGAAGCTCTGGGCGCAGCGGTCGAGCACCGCCGACGTGTCCACGAAGCCGTAACCACGCTCCGTCGCCTTCCGCGAGAGAGATTCCGCCTCGATTATAGGCACGCTTACGCCCATGATGCTTCGGGTATCGAAGTCCAGCGCAATTTTCTGCGCAGTTATTAGAGAAATTTGGCGGACATTCTCGACGCCCAGCAACGCCTGCGCCAGTATTAAATTGTTAAAAGCTTCCTTGAGCTTTTCTTCCATCTCCTTGCGTGCTGCTCTGACTTCTGAAACCACGTCCAGAAACTCCGCAATCAGCGCATCCCGCTTCTCCTTGAGAAGGTCATGCCCCTTTTCCGCAAGTTTAACGCGACGAGTCAGCTTCAGAAGCTCCATCCGCGTCGGGCTCACGCCCTCTATTACCTCCGCCATACTTTCACCTCACCCCGGCTCGCCGCCCCTATATTCAGCAAACGCACATTTAAAGTTGCCGCAACGCTCCGCCGCACGCATACACCATAAAACGAGAGCGAACTACTATTTAAACCAGTGCTCTTAGCAACATCCCTTATCGCATATGGTTTCCAACCAATAGTTTTATGCTCAAATAATATCATCAAAGTATGAAGGCGGGAAAGGTAATGAAGGTGTTGAGAATATCCCGAAGCACGCTGCACAGACATGCGAGGGAGGGCTTGATAAGGAGAAGAAAGATTGGAAAGCGTTACGATTATCTTGATGAGGATGTCTATAGGCTTTTGAATCATGGACTTCCTCACAAGATTTACATCTATGCGAGGGCTTCCACGCCGAAGCAGAAGAAGGCTCTTGAAAATCAAATTTTCACGCTTCTTGACGAGGTTATGGATTACAAGGTGGACAAGGTAATAATT
>NZ_JBMXYC010000060.1:0-27929 GCF_053996935.1 Candidatus Alkanophaga liquidiphilum | reverse complement strand
TGAGAACGTATGTCCTCGCAAGGGTGCGCATCTAAATCTTTGGGGATGATACATTTATTACAATGGATATAGCAGCAAAACAGCACATGCGGCGGCACCTCTCTCCAAATCTGGCTACATACCAAGTGGCATAAGCTCCATGATTAAGGGTGCGAAGTGAGTCTTTATGAAAGCTGACCAAAGCTCTGCCGCATCCAAAACTTTAAATATGTTGGAATCCGATAGGCAGAAAGGATAAGTTTTCATTGCTCAACCGAGCAGGTGGGAAAGTGGTCAGGAAAGACAAGTGGAGGGCAAAGCAGTGGTATGAAGTAGTGGCGCCGGAGATGTTTGGCAAGATAAAGGTAGGAGAGACGCTCGCCGACGACCCCAAGAAGCTAATGAGTAGGAAAGTGGAGATGTTGCTCAGCGACCTCACGAACGATATAAAGAACCAGAACTTAAAGCTCATCTTGCAGATATGTGATGTGGATGGCAACGTTGCCCACACGAAGCTCGTCGGGCATGTGATAAGCAGAGACTACCTGCGAAGCCTCGTCCGGCGGCGCAGCTCGAAGGTGGACACCTACATCAACGTCACGACTAAGGACGGCTATATCGTCAGGATTAAAGCCTCCTGCTTCACGCTGAGGCGTGCGAGACGCTCGCAGGAAGAGCTGATACGGAAGATAGCAGCGGAGACCATAAGTGAAAGGGCGAAAAAGCTCGAATTTTCAAAATACATGCAGGAGGTCATTCTTGGGAAACTCGCCTCCGACATTTATAAGAATGCAAAAAAGATTTATCCTTTGCGGCGAGTAGAAGTATTTAAGAGCGAGGTGCTGTCCGAGGGCGGCGGCGCAGCGCTCGCTATCAAGGAAAAAGCGAAGGTACAAGCGAGTTAGGGGGTATCGAAAATCGAAATAAGGTTCCTTGGCGGCTGCAACGAGGTAGGGCGTTCGGCAATCCTAATCGATGGGAAAGTTCTGCTGGACTATGGGATGAAGCCTGCCGACGTGCCGGAGTTCCCGGTTGGTGAGGCTTTCCCCGAGGTTGTTGTGGTATCGCATGCGCACCTTGACCATTCGGGCGTCGTGCCGAACCTCATGCGCTCGTCGCCGAGTGTTTATATGACGCCTGTCACGAGGGAGCTGCTCTACATCCTATGTAAGGACACTCTGAAGCTGGGGAAGGAGCAGGGCATCTGCGTGTTTGATAAGAGGGACTTGAACGACCTGATGAACTATGCGTTCATGATGCCGTATCGAGAGCGTTTCTGGTCGTCGGGCTACGAGTTCGAGCTCTACGATGCCGGACACATCCCCGGCAGCGCCTCGGTACACGTGCGCAGCGAGCGGGACGACCTAAATCTGTTCTACACAGGCGACATTAAATTAGAGGACACACGTCTGTTAAAAGGGGCGGACATAAACCCGCCGGAAACTGACGTCCTGATAATAGAAAGCACATACTTCGGGGAAAAACACCCCGACCGGCGAGAGCTGGAAGAGCGTTTCGTGGCGTCCGTCGAGGAGACGCTGGACGCCGGCGGCAACGCCATCGTGCCGTGCTTCGCAGTCGGGCGGACGCAGGAGATGGTAATGATTCTGCATGCGCACGGGATTACGCCATATGTTGACGGTATGGGGCTGAGCGTGCTCCGCAAGATTAAAAAGCACCTGTCGTTCATGAGGGACAGAGAGGCGCTTGTCGAGGCTTTCAAGGATGCCCGCTTCGTCACGCCGAAGAGCAGGAAGAAAGTTCTTTCGGAGCCGTCCGTCGTGGTAACGACGGCAGGCATGCTGAACGGCGGACCCGCGCTCTACTATCTTGAGAGGATAAAAGACGACCCTCGCAGCAAAATCTTGCTCACCGGCTACCAAATCGAAGGCACTAACGGGCGAAGGCTGCTTGAAGAGGGTGTCATCGAGCTGAACGGCGGCACAGTCAAAGTGAAAGCACAGGTGGAGCAATATGACTTCTCGGCGCATGCCGACGACTCAGACCTGAAGATGCTCATCGAACGCTTCTGCGAGCGAGGCGTCGAATACGTGTTCACGGTGCATGGCGAAAATGCGGCGGCGTTTGCAGCGTGGATTCGAGAGAACTTTGACTGCCAGAGCTTTGCTCCTAACCTCGGAGAGTCGTTTGTGATTTAAGACGCACGAGCAGGACGAGGCGATTCGGATTCAGCAAGGTAAGTTGAAAACGCAAGGCTCAGAGTTGCCTTGACAGAGCCATAAGGTAATCGCTTTTCCTTTTAAAGCCGTGCTGCTTTGCGAGTTTTTTGAGTGCCTTGTCGAAGCCGCTGCCGTATTGTGCTGCCCTTTTTCTGCGTAGCGCCACCGCCTCATTCACGCCGACGCTCGCGGCAACGAGCCGCAGGATGTATTTGCTCACGACACCACTACTATCGATGTCGCAATGCAGCTTCCACGCCGCCGGCAACCCTAAGGCAAAAGTTACGAGCCGCCTGTCGAGGAACGGCAGCCGTAGCTCTAAACCCTGCGCCGCTGCCACTACGTAGTCCCTGTAAAGGTCGCGCTCATGCATCGAAAGCAGTCCCTCTAAGCACGCTTCGTTCAGCCTTTCCAAGCCTGCAGCCCTGTGCCGCTCGTAGCCCGCAAACAGCTCTTCGGAACCGAGCCCCGAAAACACAACGCTCACGTCCCTCGCCGCAAGACGGCAGGCGGCGAGCAGCGGAAGCGCCACGCCGACCTTGACGACGTCCGGCTCCTCAAGGATTTTTAAAACCTCCTTCACGAGCGGCTCGACCTCGTCGAAACGCACAACCGCCTCCTCAAGCTCGAAGCCATGTAGCTCGGCAGATGCCCGTGCCCACCTCAGGTCCTCAGCCTCAGTTCCGCTCCAAGAAACGCCAGCGGCGTAACACACAAAGTCCGCACCTAAATGCTTGCAAATCATCGCGAGAAGTGTAGAGTCCACACCGCCAGAAAACAGGACGCCGACACGCCTCCCCTGCTCAAGCCGCTTTGCAACAGCGTCGAAAAGCAACTCTCTTAGCTGCTCTTTCGCAACTTCAAAGTCCGACGGTGGCGACAACGCTTCGAAAAAGCGACGACGCACCGCCCTCATTTCCCGCTCCCGAAAATTAAAAAGCAGCAACTCCCTTGGGTTAAGCGCCTTCACCTCAGCAGACACCGGCAGACGCCGCCGCAGCTCGCCACGCAGCGACGAAAAGTAAATACAATAGTCGTGGACGGTATACCAAAGCGGTCTGACGCCCAGCACGTCCCTCACAAGAACGACGACGACGCCGTCGCTGAACGCAAAGGCGTAGTCGCAATCTAAGTCGAGAGCTTCAATCCTCCCCGCTTTAACCTCCTCGAAGAGCGATTTTAGGTCGGGAACGCCCTCGTAGCAAGTAATGTCTGCGCGGACGCCCGCCTCCCCCTCGCAAAAATGCCCTGAAATCACAAAATAAAGATTAGCGTCTCTGATTTAGCAGTTACGCTTACTTCGCGAGACCGCCTCATGGAAGTAATAGCGTTTGCCATTCCCGCCGTAAGGGCCACTTTTGAGGTCAGAAAAAAGTGCCGAGTGCGTGCCACATCACAATTAAGAAGAAATAGTAGAGTGGATTAATTAAGATATTCTACAGAAATGAAAATGCAGAAGGTCGCTAAGAAAGCTGCTCATTTGAGGGGAGGAAGTATCCTCGCCACGTGTCAATTATTTAACTTCAAATCTAAAGAGAAGCGGCGGCAGGCAGCGAGGTGAAAAGATGGAAGGGCACGTCCCTAGGACGCATTACTCCAAAGAGATACGCCCGGAGATGGACGGCGAGGAGGTCGTGGCGGCGGGCTGGGTGCACGAGCGCCGTGATCTCGGCGGCTTGCTCTTTTTGATACTCAGGGATAGGGAGGGCTTCGTCCAAGTAACGCTGCGCAAGGACCGGACGAGCGAGAAGCTTCTTGAGTGTGTTAAGCGGCTGAGCAAAGAGTCGGTCGTCTCGGTGCGTGGCATCGTGCGCAGCGACAAAAGGGCGCCGAATGGATGCGAGCTCATCCCCAAGGAGATAAAGATGCTGAGCGTAGCCGAGACGCCGCTACCGCTCGAAGTTTCAGGTCGCATAAGGTCTGAACTTGATACAAGGCTCGACGTTCGGTTTCTGGACCTGCGAATCCCGCGTAACCGGGAAATCTTCAGAATACGGAGCGAAGTTCTGAAGGCGATAAGAAGGTTTTTGGACGGGCGGGGCTTCATCGAGGTGAATACCCCGAAAATCGTGGCGGCGGCGACCGAAGGTGGCACCGCCCTCTTCCCAATTTCGTATTTTGAGCGGGAAGCCTTCCTGAGCCAGAGCCCGCAGCTCTACAAGCAAATGTTGATGGCGACCGGACTCGACAGGGTTTACGAGATTGCGCCGATTTTCAGAGCCGAGGAGCACGACACGACGAGGCATTTGAACGAGGCGACGTCCGCCGACATCGAAGCGGCGTTCGCCGACCACGAATGGGTGATGCGCACGCTGGAAGCGCTTATCGCCTCCGTTTACGAGAACATCCGGGAGAATTCCAGCGGAAGCCTTGAGGTTCTAGGGGTAGAGTTGCCGGAGGTGAAGCCGCCATTCGAGCGGATAACCTATACCGAAGCTTTAGAGCTGCTGGCGGAGCGTAGCGTCGAGCTTGAGTGGGGGGAAGACCTGAGCACCGCCGCCGAGAAAACGCTCGGTGAAATCATGGGCGCCCACTATTTCATCGTGGAATGGCCGACGAGCGTCAAACCCTATTACACGATGCCTTTCGAGAGTCGTGAAGAAGTCTGCAAAGCGTTCGACCTCATGCATCCAAGAATGGAGCTTGCCTCGGGATCGCAGAGGATTCATGACTATGAAATGCTACGTGCGAGCATAGAGCGGTGCGGGCTGAGCCCTGAAAGCTTCAAGTTCTATCTGGATGCGTTTCGCTACGGCATGCCGCCGCATGCCGGCTGGGGGCTCGGCGTCGAAAGACTCCTGATGACCATGCTCGAAATCGAGAACATTAGAGAGGTCATCCTCTTCCCCAGAGACCGCAAAAGGCTCGTGCCGTAGCACGTTGCCGCAGCGTCTCCCTGCGGCCGGCGATTTTTGTCTCCATTTTCACCAAATAGAGCAGTCCAAAACAAAAAAGCTCTTCGTATATAGTCGCTTTCAGTCGCTTCATAATACCTCTGCAATCAAAACACATCGTTAAATTTATATAATAAGTTGCGCAAATAATGATGAACTGAAAAGGAGGGGACTTTGAGGAAGATAGGAAACGTGCTTCACGTGTTAGATAAGACTTTAGTAGTGAGGGGCGGAAGGGAAGTTGTTGCTTCTAAATTAGTTGGTTCTTTTGTTGCTGTGGGAGACGGCATCATGGGGAGGATTAGTGACGTATTTGGACCTGTAAAGAAGCCGTATATGAGCGTGCGTATTTTAGAGGGGGTTAACCGTGTAGAGGCGTTGGGGTTGTGCGGGAAAGCTGTGCATCTTAGGGCACGGAAGGGAAGAAAAGAGCGGAAAGAGGGGCGGCAATGGAAAAAGTAAGCATGAAAACAGGCGGGCGGACGGACGAAGAGCGGGCTCGTTTGTATAAGCTGAGCAAGTGGCATCGAAAAATGCGGATGAGTGAGACGATGCGAAGGAATTTGGCAATAGCGGAGCCGGAGATAGAAAGAATGGCTTCTGAGCTTTCGATTCCTGCGGATGTTAAAGAGCGTTGTCTTGAGATATATAAGATGGCGGTGGAGCGAGGTTTGATAAAAGGGCGAAGCATAGAAGGCGTGGTCGCAGCCTCCATATATATGGCGTGTCGGGAGTGCGGCATGCCCCGGACGCTGGACGAGATTGCAGCAGCATCCCTCAGCAAGAAGCAGGTTAAAAACAAAAGAGCCATACTGGAGACGAAAGTCGAGGTGGGGAAGATATACAGGTTCCTGCGTAAGGAGCTTGAGATAAAATTGCCAGTGGTGTCTCCCATGGAATACATAAACAGGTTTTGTAAAAGGCTCAAGCTGAAGGACGAGACCAGAGAGAAAGCTATGGAGATAGTAAGTGAAGCGTCGGAAAGGGAATTAATCAGCGGGAAGGGTCCGATAGGGATAGCAGCCGCCGCCATTTACATTGCTTCAATCTTATGCAACGATAAGAGGACGCAGAAGGACGTCGCCAACGCTACGGGCGTCACGGAAGTTACAATACGCAACCGGTATAAGGAACTTGTGAGCAAGTTGCGTATTAAGTTTTGACAATGCAAGGAGAGCACAAGCAATTGAAATTATTTTTTGAGCCTCGAGCTGTTGCGTTTGTAGGCATTTCCGCGAAAACGGGAGCCCTTGCGTTCAACGCCCTTGAGAATCTACTGGCATGTGGCTACGAGGGGCGAATATACCCGGTGAATCCGAATGCCGACGACATTTTAGGCTTAAAGGCGTATCCCGACGTCAAGAGCTTGCCGGGGTCCGTGGACCTTGCGGTCATCTCGACGCGGCGGTCCTTGGTTCCAGAAATCGTTAAAGAGTGTGTGGAAGAAGGGATAAGAGCAATAATCATGATAGGGCAAGGCTTTTCGGATGCTGGCGATGAGGAGGGGCGGCAGCTGGAGGAGAAGGTTGTGAGAATTGCGAGGGCTGGTGGCGCAAGAATCCTCGGACCGAACACCATTGGCGTGACGAATCCTTTTTTTAATTTTACAACGTCGTTCTTGAGACAACTACGTATTGAGAAGCTACCTATTGCGCTGATATGTCAGAGCGGCATTTTCTTTGGTGGTTTCTGCGACGGGCTGCGGTTGCTGGGCAAGGGCATTGATATTGGGAATGCGAGTGACGTGGGCGTTGCGGACTGCCTTGAGTATTTCGAAGATGACGAGGACGTGCGGCTCATCGTCGTGCACATCGAGGGCGTTCGCCGCTCAGGCGAGGGACGCCGCATCCTCGAAGTTGCGGGGCGTGTTTCAAAGCGGAAGCCTATAATCGTATTTAAGACGGGGCGTGGGCGGCAGGCGGCGTCCGCAATACGCTCGCACACCGCATCACTCGTTGGCGACGACGATGTCTGGGATGCTGCGTTTGAGCAGTGCGGTGTGCTCCGAGCACGCGACCTTGATGAGCTTCATGACCTCGTACGAGCGTTCTGCAACTTGCTGCCGACGAAAGTCGAAAACGTAGCCATCGTCACACTCAGTGGCGGCATGGGCGTCATGGCGCTCGACGCCTGCGACGAATATGGATTAAGGGCGGCGACGCTCTCTGCGGAAACGCTCCAAAAGCTCAGAGAATTGCTGCCAGCATGGCTTGAGGTTAAGAATCCTGTGGATATATTTCCTGCGATAATGTCAGCAGAGGAGAAAGGTGAAGTTTTGATGCGGAGCGTCGAAGCTGTCTTGTCGGATGAAAATGTTGATGCGCTCTTGTTGGTTGCGGGCACTTGGCTTGAGGTGGTTGCGCCGCCACTTTCCGATGTTTTGAAGGCTGCGGGCGGCTTCGGGAAGCCTGTTATTTGGTGTCCTTATTTGGACTGGGCGTTTAACGTTTCCGTCGAGGACGTGGAGCAAAAGTTAAAAGAAAAGGGTGTGGAGAACGTTGCGGCCCTCCCAACGCCGGAGCGTGCCGTGCGGGCGCTGGCAGCGCTCCAAAAGTATGTGGAATTCAGAAAAAATTAGCTCCAAGGGACTTTTCGCCTACTCCTACAACGTATCACATTAGAGCGTCGTGCGTTTCCGTGAGCCGGTATGATTGCAAAGGGGTTTACGGGAATGAACAGAAAGCTTTTCTTTCTTCAAAACATCTAATCCGTTGATGAACCCCGATTTAGCTCTCGCACTCCTCGGCTTCGGGCTGGCTGGCGTCACTACATACATCTTAACACACCTTAAGCATCTGGAGGCCTTACCTTCAAGTGATGAGTGTGAGGAATATCTGAGGGTATCAATAGTTATTCCAGTTAGGAACGAGGAGGATACTATAAAGGAGTGTCTTGACTCCATCATAAACTTGGATTATCCTGATTATGAGGTCATAGTGGTGGAAGGTAGCTCGACGGATGCTACAAGGCGCATCCTAAAAAGGTACGAAGGGCGCATAAAAATCCTCGACGAAGGCAGGCTCCCAGAGGGCTGGATAGGGAAAAACTGGGCCTGCTACAAGGGATATACGGTGGCTGATGGCGATCTACTTCTCTTCACAGACGGCGATACCATACATAGCACTGATAGCCTTAGAAGAGCTGTATGCGTATTAATGCGGGAAGGGGCTGGGCTCTTAACTTTGATGCCGAAAGCTCGTGTGAGGAGTTTCTGGGAAGCCCTAATACTCCCTTACTAGCTTTCTTAATAATAGTCTACACTAAGGCATGGCGCATAAACAGGGATCTGCATGATGCTTTTGCGAATGGACAATATCTTCTCTTTAGCCGTGGGGTTTATGAAGCAATTGGGAGGCATGAAGCTGTTAGAGATATGCTTGTAGAAGACTACGCGTTGGCGCAATTGGTGAGAAAGCATGGATATAAATTAAGGTTTTACTGGGCGCCTGAAACGCTCAAAGTTCAAATGTATAGAAACTTCACCGAGTTGTGGGAGGGGTGGATCAAAAACATATATCTCGGAATTGGAAATCCATCGTCCGCTGCCCTGGCAATTACAGAAATCATCATATTAGGAGTTGCGCCATTCATCATCACCCTCTATGGTGTCATAACTACAAATCTGGGTATCACTTTACTCGGTGCCCTTCATCAATCCTCATGCTCTGTGCGGGCTTCATAATTCAGAAAGAAGCGGGATCAAAGCCACTCTTGACATTTCTAACACCTGTGGCCATAATCATCGTGGCGACCATAATACTCGTGTCTATGATCTGCTATCACAAGGGGGTAGTTAGATGGAAAGGACGGACATATAAGCCTAAAGTTGTAAGAATACGATAAGCGCCCGCATGCTCCCCTCGGGGAGCAATCTCACACTTTGTTTTCAAGGTTCTTTATTCCTATGGTGTTTTATTCCTTTTCAAATAAGCTTCTCACGAAGCCTAGACCTCATATCCCCTACTATTCCTATTCCTCTCAAGACGCCACGTCCCGTGATTGTAATTACAATATTTAAATATTTTCAGCTCGATCTAATCCGGGATGCCAGCTGGATGTTTGACTTGGACGCTTTCACAGAGAGAGGGAATAAAACCGATATATTTTAAAGACTGAGAATAGGAGAACAGAGAAGAAGGTAGCTTCTTTTGATTTGCCTGCATTTACTCTGCCTAAACTAATCCTCTGTTAGCTACCTAAATTTAATCTACCTTTGCCCGATTTTAGCTCAGCTCAAAAAAGGAAAAATTAGATGTTACGACGCTATGGACGTGGTTGATTGCCCCTCTGGAATAATAGCAACTATAATAACAATAGTTGTTCTCATAATTATTTCACGTCCACTTCCAGAACTCAATGGGATTCCGTCCACGTAGTTCTTGATCGTAGGTATATTGCTTGCTATTATGATCATTGTTGCGGCTATTTCGTCACTTCCGAGAAGATGATAACTCTATTGTTGCTTTTTGCTTATTTCCCTTTTAAAGCTGTTAAAATTCTCTTTTTTTTCTTAATAGCGTTTTCTGCGGCAGCTTTAACCTTCTGCCGCAATTCTTCAAAGTTCTGAGGCTTGCTTTCGCCTACGACCTTCTTGACGGGCGTGTATGCCGACTCTCTAAATCTCGGGACGAAAGGCATCCGTCGTCCGTCGACGATTAACTCGGCGCCTTTGCCCCGTTCGACGAAACCCACCTCATCTATCTCGACGCCGGCGGCGCGCACCGCCCTTTTGACAACGTCCGCAACACCTTCCTCGCAAATCACGAGCAGTGCGTCCAAAGAAACCCCCAAATAATCAATTTGGTGCCGCTCAAGCATTTCTAAAACCTTTGGGTTCGTTAACTTCCTTATTCTATTCTCATAAAATACAAGCTTCACGTTGGAGACCTTTGCGATCTCGTGGGCGTCGCCGCGCACGCCTCCGTTCGTAACATCGGCCATCACATGAATTTTTCCGCTCTTTAAAGCTTCGACCATGTCGTCATCATGCAACAGCGCTTTACATGCGTTTATGAACCTTAGGTTGAGTGTTTCGTAGACGACGTTGAAGTCGCCGTGGTAGAGAGCGGCGGTTGCAACGGTGCCCCCGCCTGCACCTTCGGTCATTAAGATGACGTCCCCCTCCTTCGCATTTTTCCTCGTGAGGATGAAGTCCGCGATACCGACGGCGCCGACGCAGCCGGTCATGCGTTCGCCGATGACGAGGTCGCCGCCGATGCGGAGCGTCGAGCCGGTGATAAGTGGAACGCCTGAAAGCTCGGAGACGACAGAGATTCCAGCAACGTGCTCGAAGATTTTGGCGACGTCGCCGTCGTCCGCAACGTGTATGTCCGAGAAAAGCGCAACGGGCTCCGCTGCCATCACGTAAACGTCTCGAAGCGCTGCACGGGCGACATGGAAGCCAGCAAGGAGCGGGAAATCACTGAGCCGTGAGTGCATGCCGTCCACGGTCACCACCAAGTATTTCGGCGAAGTGGCGTTGCTATGGGCATCGCCGCCTTCAGCGTCATCGCTCACGCCACTGTTGTCGAGTTGCACGACGCCGGAATCGCTGAGGCTTGAGGAATCCACGACTGCGCTTGTCCTCCCTATGATTCCTGCAATCTTCTCATGGACGTAGAAGTCGCCCAAGCCACGGGAGCCGACACCGAACTCTCCCATCATCACGCCTGAAGGTTCGAAGCACAGCACGCCGAGCGGGTCGTCCACCTCGCCGGCACGGAGCGTCGTCCTCGCCTCCTCAAGGATGGCAGCGGCGAGACGTTCAGCATACTCCGCCGGAATTTTCTTAATTTCTATAATGCGGCGGCTCATTTCCGAAATTATCTCAGCCGCAGGGACGCCCTCCCGCAAGCACCGCTTCGCAAAGCCCTCCAAGTCCATACTCCACAATTTAACTCCATTTAAGGCATTTTTTTTGATGAACTGATGCTGACTACTGAGGTTTTATATAAAGTAATCCCAATCGGGCGAGTTTCATCAGGGAGAAGGGCAGTGGAAGGGGTGGATGCTTCCCGTGCGGGTTGAAGTTCGATTTCACTGAGGCAATTAAAATGCTTGGAATTAACGTAACGCCTGTATCATGTCTTCAAAACCGCCTTTATCTTCCCATCGGCAATCCTGACAACCTTCTCTTTTACCTCTTTGAAACTAGCCTCTATTTCGTCTTTGCCGTCAAAGACTTCCGTCTTGATTTTCTCGCCAACGATGTCGTCGCTTTCAGGTTCAAGTCTCAAAACGAAACTACCACTCGGCAAAAATTTCCTGAGGCTCTCGAGGGAACCGTCGTAGCCCTCGACGAGGCAGTCGGCGTCGCCGTCCGTAATCCCGATGATCGGCATGCCAAACCTCTTGAAAATATCGCCGATGATGCACGTTGTGTCGTCGCCGACGGTCACCGCGGCGTCCACGCTTTCTATCCTTGAGAAAACGTGCTCGGCATCGTAAAAGTATGCGACCCTGCGGACTTCCCTCTGTGCTGCCGCTTTCAAGACTCGTGGCGGCGTTGTCCGCCTGAAAACACGAGCGGACTTCACCATTGCACGCTTTAAATCAATTTTGCCAAGCTTCACGAGGTTATGAGCGATGAGCATGCCCCCTCGCAGCTCCACGATTTTCCCCTCCTTTGCAACAATGGTCACGTCGTCGGAGTTAGAAATGCCTATGACGACGCCGTTTACTATTATCTTCTCATCAGGAAGCACGCCACGCACACGGCGTAGCTCTAAGCCGTCTTTACTGATTATATCGTCTGCAAGCAGCTCCGCAGGGGCGATCTCGAAGCCTAAGGGCTCTAAAATACGCAGAAGAGTCTCAAGCTCCGCTGCTTCGGCACGCCACGGTATCAAGCGCCTGCCCTGAAACTCAACCTGCACGAAGTTCGGCACGTTTGCACGCTTGAAGACTTCGGCGCCGAGCGAGATCCCGCTCTCCAGAGTTTTTGCGTGGTTTGCGAAGATTATAAGGTCTGCACCCTCCTCATGGAGGCGTCTGACGACCTCTGACGGGCGTAGGTCCATACTGATGTCGATGACGTGCTGCAAACCCGCATCGATTACGGCGGTTTTCCCGGTAATGCCGCCGAGCGCCGCCCTCACCTCAAAGCCGGAGAGAGCCTCGAGTAGCAGAACAGCCCCACCACCATCTATTACTTCAGGACCATGGAACACCAGCGCTAACCGCTTCATCTTTTCTAACTTCATTTCCTGGCGTGGCAAATAACTCTTCTGCTTGCATTAAAACGTCTCGTCCTGCACGTAGCTTCTCGAAAACCGCAATGAAAGCTCAGCCTTCAAAAGCTCACGCCCGAGATAGGCAGCGTGCTCAAGCGAGGAGACGAGCCCAAACTTTAGAATCGTATCAAGGACATCCTTTGCCGTCTTTCCTTTAATGACGACCTTCGAAGAGTGTTTTGCGTAAATCTCGTCGTCGAACGTTGCTATTTCAAAACAGCCTTTCGGGTCAGGCGTCCACGTTTCGGATGCGTTCGCATTTACAACATTAACGGCGTCGCCGAGAATCAGTCGTCGAAGTTCGGCGTCGGGCGGCGTTCTCCGCCGTTTTTCTTTCACGACGAGCAAATCCAACCCCAAGTCCTTAGGCGGCATGTTGCGACGCCTCGCAAGGAGCGTCATCTCCGCTGCCTGTCGCAACTCTTTAATGCCACCTCTCGTCTTAGGGCTGTGCTCCGTCGTGAAGAGTATGTCGACGTCGAGTTCGGCGGCGACGCATGCGAGCACAGCGTTCACGCCGACAGAATCCGCATCCAGAAGCTCAGTTACGTTCCCCACGCCAAACAACAAAGGCGTCTTTTTGTCCTTCGCTCTGAAAAAATAGTATGTCAACAGCGAGCCCAAAATGCCCCTGCCGACGAGTGGCGGACTCAGCACAGGGTCTGCGATTATTTTGCGAACGCCTATTTTCCTTGCAGTTTTAATGTTCGCTAGCAAGCTTCTTACCCTATCTTCTGCGGATACCAGCTTGTTTTCACCCACGGCATCGGGCTCGTCAGGAATCAAGACGGCAGCAACGTCGTGCGCTGCGACGTGCTCGCTCACAGTCTCCAAATTTTTGCCACTGAGACTCATTATCATATCCACACCAGCATTCAATGCAGCTGCGATTTGTGGCGGCAAGAAGGTATCGATGCTGAGCGGCACGCCGAAGTCAGAGGCGACTCGCACCACCTTTTCCACGTCTGCGGGCTTTGCATCCAGCGGCACACCCAAATCCACGATGTCGGCGCCCTTTTCCACATAGTCCTCAATGCGGCGGCGAAGCTCGGTTTCCTCGAGCCTCGTCGCATCCACCACTTCTGCGCAAATCTTCATGCGTCCGCCGCCTATCTTCAAGCCTTTTATGCTGAAGCTCGCCGTCGCCGCCCTCTCCGCTTCTTCTAACTCCTTAAGCGCCACTTCAAGGCGGCGACTCGCCACAAGCTCGTCGGCGGCGCGCTCGCCCGAAAGCGGCGCGCCCTCCTTAAGTAACGGCAATAAAAGCGGAATGTCATAGGCGTTCTTTGTTCCTTTCCTCGTCGTTGCCACGCCATCCAAAATGCTGAAGTCCGAGCCGCACAAGCCCGATACCAGCACTAAATCGTATTCGTCGTCAAGCGTCTTCAAAAACTCCCTAAGCATCTCAGGCGTGATGAACGCCGCAACATCGACGTCCAAAACGGCGACATCGCATTCCACACCCTCTGCCCTTGCAGCCTTCGCCGCCTCCCTTACAAGCTTTTCCGCTCTCCTTCCGGTTATCAAGAGCACCCTCATAGGATGCCACTCCTCAAAACTGCTCTTGCGAAAATCCTTGCAACTCTTAGTGGTTCTGGGACCTTTCCATGCGTCGTGAACTTGTTTAAGAGCGTTCTTGCTTCTCTGATTGTCATCCCGAGTGCCCGCACGAAGACTGAGTGCCCGTTGCGCAGCCTCACCGGCGTGCGTTCGCCCAAACTTTTGTAAATAGCTACTCGTTGCTCCCAGTCATCAAAGTGCGCTTTAAAGTGTTCTTCAAGCCCTTCCGACGGCTCGTAAGTGACACAGAGCACCGGGATGCCTAAAGCATCATGAACCTTGTTTATGTCAATGATGTTGAACCAGCTGATGATACAACCGTTAAGCATGATGGCGTTGAGGTCGTTTCTTTGAAGCGATTCAAAGATTTGGAGGACGCCCGCTGTTGCATCCATACCGCCTACCGTGATTTTCGTGACGGCGACGCCGTCTATCTGCGAATCAGGGCGCATGACCACGCCCGCCAGCACTGACACGTTGCGACGCCGCACGAAGCTCTCGGCAACGCCGAGCACCCGTATGCCTCTCTTGCTTAAGTGAAGTTCCATCTTAAGATTTAAGGCGGGAGACGAGAAAAAAGCATTGATGCTTGCAGAGTTCGAAGTGAGCTTCAACGAGGACGAAGACGGTAAGGAGCTTGCGAGAATAATTTACGAGGCGGTGCGTAAGGAAGCTGAGGAGCCGCTGCGGCGGGCGAGCGTCACGCTCTCGCTGGAGATTAGCAAGGGCGAAGACGAAGAGAAAAAAAGCACGCCTTGCATTCTTATTCGCATCCACGCCGACGACATCGTCATGCTCAGGGCGCTTTCCAATACTTGGCTCAGGTTGATAAAAACGTCAAAAGAGGCTTTAGACGTGATTCGTAATAGTAGCTAAAAATTACCGCCATTTTGAACTGGTGCATCCACGACATAACTCCATGACATTTCAGGCAACCACGAAAATCGCAGGTCTTGTGGGCATTGCCGCCTTGCTTTTGCCCTGCGGGTCGAGCTTTTTGCGTTCGTCGCCGCTCAGCCCCTCAAGTTCCTCAGCCTCGTAAATCTTAAACTCGCATGAGAACTCCCTCTCAAAGAATTCTTTCTCCTCCAAAAACAACTTCTTCTCATCTATTTCAAAGAAATCCTTCTTCTCCATTCCCTTATCCTTAATCAGCTCCACTGCCTTCCTCACGAAGTCCGCAGTCTCCTTACCTCGCAGCCGCATCTCTTCCGCTCTCATCACTATGGGCATTACTTCCCTAAGCCCCTTACCCGCCTTTACTTCGTTTAAAATCTTCGAGAACGCTCGCCTCTTCCATTCAGGTGTCACATACAAAATGATTTTCTGCGGCTTCACGTTTATGACTCTCAGAATTTCGGAAATGTCGTCGCAGACCCACTCTATAAGCTCCTCGGCAGCCTCTGCTTTTTTGTCCACGAGTGTTTCGTCGACCTCTGGGAACGGCGCAAGCGACACGTAGCCCTCACGCTCGGAAAAGCCCCAACGCTCCCAAACCTCCTCGCAGACGTGCGGGATGAAGGGCGCGAGCAGCCGCACCCAAACATGAAGCAGCTTCTTCAATATCCACTTCGCTCCCTCCCTCTCGATAGACGTTCGCTTCCTATACCAACGTAGGTCGCCGTCAATCTCGTAGTAAGCGTGCTGTAACGCCCTCCTGCACTGGAAGTTTTCTAACGCCTCGTTTACCTCCTTAACGTGCCTCTGAAGCTTGCTTAGCAGCCACCTGTCTATGCTTTTTAACTCTATTTCCCTCTTTGCCTCCTTTAAGCTCTTTCTGAAATCCACAGCGCACTCCATGTCAATTACCTCATTGGCGAAGCTCAGAAATCGCTCTATCTGCCTTCTCGTTGAGAATACAAGCTCGTCACGCCAGTCGAAGTCCTGCCACGGCTCCGCAGCGCCTATGAGGAACATGCGGACGGCATCTGCTCCGTATTTCTCGATGGCATCTTTCAGGAGGACAACGTTGCCTTTCGAGCTGCTCATCTTACGTCCTTGGAGCGTCGCCATCCCGAAGACCACCATGCCTCTCGGCCAGAGGTTTTCCGGGAAGATTGCGACGTGATGGAAAAGCTGGAACGTCAGGTGGTTCCCGACGAGGTCTCTCGCCGAAAGCCGGTAGTCGTAGGGATACCAATACAAAAACTCCCTACGCATCTCGTCAAGCAACCTCAGCTCCTCATTGCTCAGCTTTTTCCTCTTCTCCTCAGGAAGCGAAGCTCCCAAAAATATGTAGTCAAACACCTCGGGCTCCAGAATTTCAGGACGCAATTCACGTAGCTTGTATGAGATTGTGTAATACGCCATGTAGATAGTGGAATCGCTGAGCGGCTCGATAATCCATTCTTTATCCCAAGGCAAGTTCGTGCCGAGTCCGATTCTACGGGTGCACGCCCACTCTCTTAGCCACTCCACGACTTGCTTGAACTCTGCAAAAATCTCGGGCGGCACCACGTTCATCCTCGACAAGCACGCGCGCACCTGATCTTTCCATGCTTCGTCGCTGTAGTCCAAAAACCATTGGTCCTTCAGCACCGAAATTACCACGGGAGTGTTGCACCTACATACCACGGGACGCTCGCTGAACTCATACATCAACGCAGCCTTGCCGTCCGCAAGAAGCGTCTCCTTCACGGTTTCACGGGCGTCTTTCACCGACACGCCTGCTAACCCCATCGCATCAACCTTCATCCGCCCCTTGTTGAACTCTGCGGTGTAAAGCTCGGTGGTGGCGTCTTCGAGCCGTTTGTCGTTCTGGTTTTCGATGCCCATCCTCATGACGACAGTCTCTGCGGGTATTTCGCCGTAGCCCTCAATCTCGATTATCGGGATAGGCAAAACGTTCAAGTATTTGCCCTGCCTATGCAAATCTCGGAGAGCGGCAAAGTCGAACGGCGCGTGCGCAGGCACACTCATCACGACACCCGTCGCAAAATCAGGGTCAACAAAGCTTGCGGGCAAGATTTTCACGGTGCGTCCATCAACCACGTTCAACGCTTGCCTGTCCACGAAGTCCGAGCCTCCCACCCGCCCCTCCACTTCCACCTCGTAGCCTTGATTTTTCAACTTCTCAGCGGCAGGCTCGCTCACCAACCAACGCTCAAACTCCCCAGAACCCCTCTTAACCTTAGCAATTACGTAAGAAGCCTCATCATTTATCCAAAGGTTAGTGACGCCGAAAACGGTTTCGGGACGTAAGGTTGCAGTCGGCAAGATAAGCTCCTCACCCTCAAGGACGAATTTTAGCAACACAAACTCATTAATGCTGGCACCCTCGCCCGCAAGGAGGTCGTGGTCGCCGACTGGATTCTTGCACGACGGGCAGTATCTTATCGGATGCTCGCCCTTAACAACATAGCCCCTCTCGCGGAGCTTCAAAAACTGCCATTCTATGAATTTTTTATAGTGCTGGTCCACGGTGGTGAAGCGCCGCCGCCAATCAATGGAGTAGCCGAGGGCGTCCATGACCTCCTTATACTCATTGCTGAAATACGAGACGATTTCATAGGGGTCAGAAAACTTCTTTAACGTCTCCTCCGGAACCTTATACAAATCTCGGTAAAGCCTTATGGCGTCAGGGTCGTTTTTTGCGATTCTTCGTGCGATGCCAATGACCGGCGCACCAGTGACGTGAAACGCCATGGGGAACAGCACGTTCCGCCCCTTCATCCGCTGGAAGCGGGCAATGACGTCAGGAACCGTGTAGGTGCGCCCGTGCCCAACATGCATCGCCCCCGACGGGTAAGGGTATGCGACATTCACGTAGAACTTTGAAGCGTCGTCACGCACGTGCGCCTCGTAAATCTTGTGGTGCTGCCAGCGGCGCTGCCATTTTTTTTCTACCTCGATGGCGTCAATGCCCATCTATTATGCTACGGGTTTAGAATATTTAAATGGGTAACAAATGTTGGAACGATGGAGAAGAAAATAGACTTCTTAAAAGTGAGGATAGAGCTGGAAAAGGAATTGCCCCAATTAGAGAAGCCAGTGTTCGTGCAAGGGTTAGGCGGCTTGGGCAACGTCGGCATGCTCGCCGCCACGCACTTGATAAGGGAGTTAGATGCGATAAAACTTGCTAATGTATATTCGCCGTATTTTGTTAGAGCTACATCGCCCCTCCCTGGAATAATGTATGCGGATGGCGTCGTGGAACTTTTAAAAGACGAGATTTATTACGACCCTGAGGAGAGTCTCATGATTTTCGTCGGACCTTACCAGGGCAGCACGCTGGAATCCTACTACATGTTTGCGGAGGTCATTCTTGACTTTTGTGCCAAGTGCGGCGTTCGCCGCGTCTTCACTCTCGGAGGCTACGGCACCGGTCGCCACGTCGCAGAGCCGAAAGTCTATGGCGTCGCCACCGACGCCCGCCTCGTCGAGGAGATAAAAAAGCACGGCGTCCACGTGGAGCGGGGCTACCACGGTCCGATAACCGGGATGGCGGGACTCCTCCTCGGGCTCGGCAAGGAGCGTGGCTTCGAGGGCGTTTGCCTCCTCGGCGAGACGCACGGCGAATACCCCGACCCAAAGGCGGCAAAGGCGGTATTCAAGGCGCTAACGAGTATCCTTGGCATAAAAGCCAGCACTGATGCGCTTGATAAGGAGATAAAGATTATAGAGGAGGAAATGCGAAGGATGGCAGAGCAGGAAAGAAGGGGGGAGCAAAGACCTACGTTCATGCCGTTTGATGACAGGTATGTGGGTTACGTTTAGCTTTACACTCGCATGGGCTAAGGAGCATAGCGGCTCTACCATTGGTAGCAAAACTATGCGCTTGTGTTGCGGTCTGCTACCGAGGTGAAAAAGAAAAGAAAGTAGCTTTAATGGAAAAATAAAGGGAAATGAGAGTGGGCATTATTGGCTGTGGCGCCATAGGAACGGAGATAAGCAGAGCTGTGGATGAAGACGGGCGTATGGAGCTTGTCTTCTTGGTGGACAGGCATCCCGAGCGGGTGGAAAAGCTCTGCGGCATGCTCAGGAAGAAGCCCAAGTTCATTAAGTTTAGTGGTGAGGGATTTGAAGAGCTTTTACCGCACATAGATTTGCTCGTGGAGTGTGCGTCACAGTCTGCGGTCTGTGAGTTCGTGCTTCCAGCGCTAAGGGCGGGGAAGGATGCCCTGATTTTAAGCGTCGGCGCCTTAGTGGACGCAGAGCTGCTTGAGGAGGTGGAGCGGCACGCTAAGGAGAAAAATTGCCGTGTTTACATTCCCTCGGGGGCAGTCGTTGGGATAGACGGCTTGAAGTCAGGGGGTATCGGTAAGATTCATTCTGTCCGCCTACGCACGAGGAAGCCGCCGTGCGGCTTCGAGGGCAACAAGCACGTGAATTTTGAGGAGCTGAACGAGGCGAGCGAGCCGAAAGTCCTGTTCCGAGGAAGCGCAAAAGAAGCGGTGCGGCTGTTCCCCGAAAACGTGAACGTTGCAGCATCCTTAAGCCTTGCGGGCATCGGCGTCGAGAAGACTGAGGTAGAAGTCGTCGCCGATCCCACGATTGACAAGAACATCCACGAGGTCGAAGTCCGTGGCGAATTCGGGAGGTTCGTGACGCTTGTCGAAAACGTGCCGTCGCCGTCGAACCCCAAGACCAGCTATCTTGCGGCGCTCTCCGCCATCGCAACCCTCAAAGGCATCGTCTCAAACGTAAGGGTCGGAACATAGCTTGTAATGCAGGCTGAGATAGGAGAGGAAATAGAAATAATCGGCGGCTACCCCGCTTTATACTTGCGGGATAGCGACGCCGTCTGCATTGCGGACCTCCATTTAGGCTACGAGGAGGCTTTAGCTGAAAGCAGCGGCATTACGATGCCGAGTCGGCAACTCGAAGAGGTGAAAAGGCGGCTGCTCGCAGTTGCCGCCACAGTGCTGGAATGCAAGGCAGAAGCCTGCAGCGGGGGAGAGAAAATCTCGAAGCTGATAATAAATGGCGACCTGAAGCATGTTTTTTCAAGGGCGAGCTTTCAGGAGTGGCGGGAGGTCCCGATGTTCATGGAGTTTGCGTCCAGCCTTTTCGAGGAGATAATCTTGGTGCGGGGGAACCACGACACGAAGCTCTCGCCGTTGCGCCGCCACGCCGTAAAGGTCGTAAGTTCGCACACCGAGGGCGACACTCTTCTCTCGCACGGACACCTCACATTAAATGCTGAAAACTTCGAAAACGTGATAATCGCACACGAGCATCCTGTGCTCGTTCTGGGTGACCGCGTCGGCGCTAGAGTGAAACTCCCGTGTTTTCTACGAGGTGCCCTCGACAACGCAAACCTGATAGTGATGCCGGCGTTCTCCCCGCTCGCCGGCGGCACGCCCGTGAACCTTGCGAGTGCTGAAGAGCTTTTATCGCCGATATTAAAGGAGATAGGTCTGGAGGAGATGGAGGTCTTCGCCGTGGATGAGGAGGCTGGAGTCCTGAGTTTCCCAAGGCTCAAGGAGTGGCGGGCAGTGTCCCTGCGGCTTTAGCCTAAAATGCGGGCGGAATTCTTGCTTAAGCAGGAAGGAACCACGAAGCTAAAGGTTCCGGCGGAAATAAAGCGTTCAGCATTCTATAATCCGAAGATGGAGCTTTGTCGGGATGTGGATATTGCCTGCCTTGCCGCATTCTCACGCATCGCTCCTAAAAAAGAGCGCAGATACGCAGACGCGCTTGCGGGGACGGGTGTGCGAGGTGTTCGTGCTGCGAACGAGCTTGGCATCGCCGCCGAGATAAATGACCTTAGCGCTGAAGCTTACATGCTCATAAATGAAAACATCAAGCTTAACAATGTGGAGAGACTTGCGAGGGCACACAACAAGGACGCTAACGTCTTCCTTTCCGAGCGCCGCTACGAAATCGTGGACCTGGACCCCTTCGGCTCGCCGGTCCCATTTCTTGACTCAGCGTGCCGCAGCGTCACCGAACTCTTGCTCGTCACCGCTACGGACACTGCGCCGCTCTGCGGCGCTCACCCCGCAGGCACGAGGAAATACGAAGCGAGACCGCTGAAGACCGAATACCACCGGGAGATGAGCGTCCGCATCCTGCTCGGCACCGTAATTCGAAGGCTGGCGGCGCACGAGAAAGCGGCGACGCCGCTCCTTGTATATGCAAAAAAGCACTTCATCCGCCTCGTGCTGAGAGTTGAGCGGGGCGCACGGCAGGCTGATGCATCATTAAAACAGCTCGGCTTCGTCGCCCACTGCTTTGGCTGCGGCAACCACCTCCTTTTCAATTGCAAGGACTTCTTAGAGTTTAGAGGGGCGGGGCGCTGCTCTCATTGCGGCAGCAGGATGAAGGTCGCAGGTCCGCTCTATTTAGGCTCAATAAAGAACAAAACGTTCTGCGAGGAAGCTCTACACGCAGCAAATAGGTTTGAACTCGGTATGAAAAAGCAAGTCGAAAAAATCCTTAAGACGAGTAGGGACGAGCTTGACATCCCTTTCTACTACGAGCATCATGCGTTATGCAAACGGCTTAAAATCACTCCTCTGCCTTTAGTGTCCGTTTTAGAAGCTTTAAGGGCTGCCGGCTTCTCAGCATCGAAAACAGTATTTTCTGACACCGGCTTCAAGACGGACGCGAACATCAAGGAAATACATGAAGTTCTGACCTGTTCAGAGCATATGCCCCCTCATTTTTGACAAAAGCTAACTTTCGAGCTAAGGATTTCAGAGTTCCAGCAGTCTCGCCGTCGCGTATGCCGGGAACACTTTTGATATTTCTTTGCCAAAAACCTCCGAGATCGAGGTGCGTTTTAGGTTGAGGCGACGAGCCGCCTCCGCAACGAGGAACTCGCCGACGCCAGCGGAGACGACCGTGCGCAGTTGAAAACGCCTGCTCAGCCACCTCATACTCTCCATCAGCTCGTTTAGCTGCGCCTCCCTCGCTTGCCTTGCGACCTCCAAAATTTCCCCCTTACTTAATTCCTCAAGGTCGCAGCAGAGCAACCTTGCAAGCCGCCGTAGTGCTGCGGTCTCGCTCTTAGCGTCAGCGTTGTCGGTGTATGCGTAGCCGTCAGGGCATTCGCAGGTGTAGTCCGCATGCCGCAAATCGCCTAAAAGGAGATAAACGTCGGCAGCAACTGCAAAAAGCTCCGCTGAGATTTTATAGCGGCGCCGCTGTAGCCGCACCTCCCGCAGAATCGTGGCAACGCTTGTCCTGAGGACGCCGCTATAAATAAGCTCACCGGTCCGCAAGCGTTCCAAGTCGGACTTCCAGCTCATGCCCTCTTTAACGGGAAGGATGTCGGTGGTCGTGCTGCCGACGTCCACGAAGAGCGTTTCTCCGAAAGTGCGGCGGACGAGCGTGGCAGACGCCAGCCAATTCGTCGAAGCGAAGGAAGGCTCGTCGCCCTCATCTATTTCTCTAAAGTTGCCGCTTTTATCGAAGAACAGCGCTTCGGGGAACGCCGAGCGGACAACGCTCTCGATATAGCGGACGCCCTCCCGCTTAGTCCTGAAGCAATCGCAGAGCTCGCCAGTCATCACTACGCCTACCATCTCTACCTCGCCGAACCGCTCCTCCACCTCCGCCCGCAACTCCAACAACGTCCGCCGCAGCTCCTCCTTCTTTCTCCAAAGCGGCAAATACACTGACTCCACGAACTCCCCGCCAGAGGAGGCTACCTTCGTGTTCGCACCGCCCACGTCTATGCCAAGAATCATATTTTCAGATTGACCGCTTAGAATTAACTGGTATTATATCTCCCACTGCCAGTCACCCTATCCCGTCGCCTAAAGTCTCTTCTGGTAGATTCGAGAGGCAACGCCAAGAACGGCAGCGAGCACCGCCGCCACGAATGCGAGCGTGAGCGTCATGCGGACGGGGGCGGAGAAGCGGGCGTTCGCCAACTCGATGACGACGCTGCCCTCGCCATAAAAGTAAGGCAAGGCGCTTCGTAGCTGGAGCGGGGCGCCGCCCATTAAGGCGCCGAAAGCCTCGGAGGAATAATTTAGGAGCACGATAAGGAAGAACAACGCCGCAACGAACGCCATAACGAGCCAGAGGAGCTTTCTTGCGCTGAAGAGGACAAGCGTTTCCGCAGCCGTCGCTCGCCGTTCTGAGGCGGTGAGGATCGAGCCTACGAGGAGAAGCATGCCCAAGTAAACGACGACGAGCTTGAGCGCAAGGCAAATCCACCAGAACAGTGGCGAGTGCACCACCTCACTGCCAAAGAACCACACCTCCACCTCAAACGGTGACACCGCTATGATTACGGCTCTGTCGCCAAGCGTGAGCCGCCACCACGCACCCATGAGCGGCAAAGCCAGCGTGAACAAACCCGCAACTACTCCCAGCCAGTTTATTCTACGCCACACCTTTTCCTCAGACATTAAAATCCCCTAATTCATTCCCACACTTCCAGAATTATCCCACTAACGTTTATCTTCATGGATGCGCTGCGAAGCGTCAACTGCTCTGAGGATTTGGCGTTTTCAAGAGCTTCTGCTGGTAGCTTCCCTTCCAGCCGCAAATTAGCCGAGCCTTTTGCTGGAACTTCAACGGCATTCGGCAGACTCACAACGCTCGTGCTTTCTCCTACGGCAACTTCCACCGAAAGCTCTTCTACCTGCACGGGCACGCTCAGCAGCGAATTCAACTTCAGCTCAAGAACGAATGTCCCATCTTCAGAGAGTTCGAAGCTCGCAACTTCCAAAAATTTCGCTTCGGCGTCGAGCTTGAAAGGCATGAGCCGCTTTACAGTCTTTGTCAGATCTTCGGGAAAAAGAGCTGCCCGCCAACCATGCGTTGCGAACGCCGCCACAATGCACATGATTAATACGACCGTTGGAGCGGTAGAGAGGACGGCTTTTAGCATCACACCAACATGATTCTCTAACTTTATAAATCGTTTGCGAGCTGCCCCTCGACAGCATAATCTCCATACGCGCCGCATCCAAGCGATGGGCAACAACCACAAACCGAAAAGCTTAATTACTTATTAACATTAAACTCAACAAGGAGCTTAAGGATGCACGGAGCCGTCGGGAGCGGGGACGTGAAGAAGCGAATCATGAAATTGCTGGCGAACGAGGCGCAGCCGATGACAATTTCGGAGATTGCAAAGAAAGTGGGCGTGAGCTGGGCGACTGCGAAAACGCACGTGCTTGAGCTGTCGCAAGCGAATTTGTTGAAGGTGAAGAAGTTCGGGCGCAACTGGATAGTGTGGAAAGAGTTTGAGAAGCGGGAGCGGAGGACGTGCTCCGTGTTTAAGAGGTGAGAAAATGGTGGAGGAGAAAGGGAACATTACCGACCTTGAGTCGAAAGTGGTGTATGCGGACCTTTGCTGCTACTGTGGCGCCTGTGGGGCGTTCTGCCGTGAGTATATCACGTATGAGGACGAGAAGCCGACGACGAAGGAGAAGTGTTACGAGTATCACGGCGCCTGCTACGATTTCTGCCCGAGGACGTTCTTCGCACCGTTCGACGTCGAACGTGCGGTCTTCGGCGAAGTCCGCAAAGACAACGTGCTCGGCTACTACAAGGAGATCCTGACAGCGAGGGCAAAAGACCCCGAAATCCAAAAGCGGGCGCAGGACGGCGGCGTCGTCACCGCGCTCCTCTCCTACTTGTTGGAGAGTGGGAAAATAGACGCTGCAGCGGTGGCGAAGACCGCTGAGAGCGACGCTTGGAAGCCGGAGCCCTTCGTCGCAACGAGTAAGGATGACGTCCTTGCGGCAGCAGGCTCGAAATACACACAGTGCCCCGTGCTGCTCGGCGTCGGCGACGCAATACTCGACGGGAAGAAGAGCTTGGCGCTCGTCGGACTTCCGTGCCACGTGCAAGCGATGCGCAAGATTCAACTTTCCGAGAGCTTCGACGTCGGCGCTGACAAGGTCACGGCGGTCATCGGGCTCTTCTGCATGGAAACCTTCGACATGGAAGCGCTGAAGCAGAAGCTCGCCGAGATTGATGTGAAGATTGAGGACGTGGAGAAATTCAACATAAAGAAGGGCAAGTTCCTGATAACCGTGAAAGGCGAGGAGAAGAGCATCCCTATAAAGGACATGAAAGGAGCAATGCGCCCCGCCTGCCGGGTCTGCTACGATTTCGCTGCAGAGTTCGCAGACGTGAGTGTCGGTAGCGTTGGCTCCGAGCTCGGCTGGAACACTGTGATTGTGCGCAGCGAGCGTGGTGCGGAACTTGTGAAGGAAGCCGTCGAGAAAGGATATCTGGAGACACAGCCGCTCTCTGAGGAGGGAATAAATGCGGTGAAGACGCTCGCCACCCGGAAGAAGAAGGAGAACATGAAGAACATAGAGGCACAAGCGGGCAAGCTCAAGCTGCTGAACATGCTCGTCGAGCCGGAGCTGCTCTCGTTGCTCCTCCTCGAATAATTTATTTTTTCTTTTTCGAACTCGAGTGATGCGTAAGCTGCAGGGCGACGAGCTGGTAAAAAAAGCTGTTAAGGCTATAAAAGCCGGCAACCTCGTAATATACCCAACGGAAACCGTTTACGGCATTGGAGCTGATGCATTTTCTAAGAGCGCCATAGTGAAGGTTTACGAGGTGAAAGGGCGGGATTTCCGCTCACCGATTTCCGTAGCGGTTTCTGACTACGAGATGCTGGAGGAGGTCGCCATCGTGGAAACGGCGGAGGAAGAATTCTTCATAAAGCAGCTCTTGCCAGGACCTGTGACGCTGCTTCTGCGGCGCCGCCCCTCACTCCCAGATATCCTCACGGGGGGCTCCGAGCTTGTCGGCGTGCGGCTCCCCGAGCACGAGCTGGCACGGAAAATAATAAATGCTACGGGTCCGATAACCTCAACGAGCGCAAACATTTCAGGAAGGAAGCCGCCGACTCGCATTGAGGAGGTCGATGAGGGACTGCGACGTAAGATTCACGTCGTCATAGATGGTGGCATTTCCAAATACGGAAAGCCCTCGACCATCGTCGACCTCAAGTCCAAGAAAATAATAAGGAGGGGAGCAGGTTATGGAAAAGCACTGCATCTCTTGCAACGTGAGGCTCGTTGAACGTGGCTTTACGACGTTCCTGTGCCCGAACTGCGGCGAATACGAGATTCGAAGATGCGTGCGTTGCCGAAAGCTCAGTAACCCCTACGTATGCCCACAGTGTGGCTTCGTTGGTCCTTAGCTTAGCTTAGGCATTACAGCACGAAGTCCCACTCTACGCGGTCCTCGCTCACGAATCTGATTTCCGGCTCGTAGAGCATGACGTGCTAGCGGGCGTCGAAACTTACGGGAAGGGTGGGAAGCTTCAGCCGCAGCATGAACGTCCTATCGAAGCCTGCGGGTAACGTTAGCCGCCCAACGAGCAGCGTCCCTGTTGAGCCCGCATTCTGGAGCTTCGAAGTTTCAGACGAGTGGCACTGCGGCTCCTTTAGATTTCTCAGCGTGAGCAGTCGGCGGATATCTCGACGCTCGTCTTCAGCAAGTTCCCGTTCGTGGGCGAGCTGAAGGCTGAGAAAGGACGTTTTCAAGAGGCGCCGCGCGAGGGCACGCTCCCGGACGCTGCCGCTGTGCGCCTCGTCGTCCTGCAGCGCTTTCGTGAACAAGACGTTGCAGGAACTCCTTGAGCTGAGCGGCGGCTTCACCGTAGTCGCCGGCCCGAGCACGCCCCTTTCCAAGATCCTCTTCGAATACGGCGCCGATGTCCTCGCCGGCATCAACACGAACGCCGCTCATCTCAACGACGTGATAAGGCGGCGCAGGAAGAGCTGAATGCCTGCCTGTGTCTCTGTGTCTCATAAAGTGAGAGAGAGAAAAGCGCATACCAACGCTCTTTGCGGAAGGCGGCGCCTTCCGTTACTATCAAATTTTACCGTCTCACAAATAGGAATAATGGTAACCGTAGCCGAAGTCAACGAAGTATTTGAGAAACAAGGTTTAAAGATAAAGCTGCCGTATCCGGCGGACTGGGAGGTCGCTGACATAAAAATCGTGGAGAAGAAGGAGTTTGCGAACGTCGTTCGGGTGCTGCTGGCGTTGCGGCTCATCGACAGCGAAGGTCGAGAAATTTCCGACCTTTATTACGGAGAGAGCGAGGTGAAGCGGGAGCCGAAAGTGAAGCGGGTGGTTGAGCCATTGGAGGGGCTGAAGAAGGAGTTGCTGCCAGAGCGGGAGTCCGTGAGCTTTGAAAGCGAGGGGGATGCCCTTCAATATCTAAAAAACGCATTTTCGCATCTGCTTATGGACAAAGGCTACACGCTCGTTGCCGATAAAGAGGAAAGCAAGCACGTTGACATCTACGCGGAGAAGGGGCGCCGCAAATTTTTTGCGAGCGTAGGTTTGCGAGCGGATGAGACTCTTGCGAGTATTGGCGAGCGGATGATAGAGCTTCGGGGGAAATACGGCGGCGAGCATGACTACGCCGTCGTTGTCCCAGCTTTCCAAGAGCAGTTCGGCGTCACGCTTAACGACTTCGAAAACTGGCTTACAAGCTCCGGCGATCGCCTCACAAGATACAAAATCGGCGTCTACGCCGTGGACAACAAAAACCCGAACATCATATATCCGTTGACGGCATATCCGAAGGAGCGAGACCTGATGGTTTACTTCATGCGGACAACGAGGCACTGGGAAATGATGAAGGAGCAGAGGATGCTAAAGAGGCGGGCTTTTAAGAGCTGAAGCGAGACGCAAGGCTTATGTAGCTCGCACTCGGCGAGCAGCGGCAGTGCAGCCGGATGAGGAAAAAGGAGCTTGAAATAATTTTAGAGGGGGTTGAGGACCTAAGCGAGGCGGACGTGCGTAGCGAGCAGTATATGACGCCTGCAGTGGTGGCGGCGGAGCTCCTACACTTCGCATTCATGCGTGGCGAGCTAAGCGGTGTTGTTTACGATCTCGGCTGCGGTACCGGCATCCTTGCCATCGGCGCAAAGTTGCTTGGCGCAAAGAAAGTCGTCGGCGTGGACAAAGATGCCCGCTGCATCGAGGTTGCGAGGAAAAACGCAAAGAAGCTTGGCGTCTCCGTCGAATTTCTGTGTTGCGACGTTCGAGACGTGCGAGCGATGGCAGCGGACGTCGTTGTGATGAACCCTCCTTTTGGCGCCCAGCGCAGCAACAGGCGGGCGGACCGCATCTTCCTCAAAAAAGCGCTTGAAATTGCACCCATCGTCTATACCATACATAACGCAGGCTCCGAACCT
>NZ_JBMXYC010000059.1:0-19510 GCF_053996935.1 Candidatus Alkanophaga liquidiphilum | reverse complement strand
GCTAATTCCTACTTTTGAAAGGTAGCAGCAGGGGAGGCGGGTGGTTTTATATATGTCGCTTTACTATTTATCGACGTAGGGTCGGGCGACCCGAAGTGAAGCCCTCGACACCGGAGCCCGGAAGGCTAAGAGAGCTGCCGGGCGGGTGGATGAACTGGGAACCCGTGAGCCTCACTGGAGGAGCTTCACTTCAGTGAGGGGAGGAGGTCACTTCCTTTTTTCTAAACAACCCTTAGCAAACTTCTCAGAGTCCTCGTGTCTTCGGCGACCAAGCGGCAGTGCTTAAGTAAGACAAAATCAACGTAAAAGGATGCGGTGGCTGGAGCTTAGAGGCTGGTGGGAGCTTGCGGGACTGCCGAAGTTCGCAACGACGCTCGTGCCGTTTACACTCGGGGCGGTTGTAGCTTGGACTGAGGGGCATGTGGACATAATAACTTTTGCAACCTCCTTGGTGGCGCTTTTCTTGATGACCGCTTTTTGTTTTGTGTTGAACGCCTGCAGCGTTTACTCCGACCTTAAGAGCAGGGGCGTGAGGCTCGGAAGCCGGGGGCATGGACTCTCTGATTTTTTCTCGACGGCAGCGAGCGGCAGGTTCGACGCTCTCGTCTCGGAGAAGATTTCCGTTGAAAAAGCGATGGCCGGCGCATACATTTGCGGCGTTCTTTCCATCCCCTTGGTTTTAGTTTTGCATTTCTGGCTCCGCACAGGGCAACTAACGCTTGCCCTCGGCATCTTCGGCTTGTTCCTGATGTTTTCTTACTCCCGAGGCCCAAAGTTCTCATACCATGGGCTCGGAGAGGTTGCCTTAGCGTTTGGCGTCGGCTGGTTCACAGTATTCTCAGGCTACTACTTGCAGACGCACGAAAGTAGCCTTAAGCCGACGCTTGTTGCCTTACCTTTCATGATAGAGGCATTCAAGCTGAAACTGCTGAGAGAACTCCCAGACATCCGACTTGACAGCCTGATTAACCGAAGAACCTTGGCTGTGCGACTGGGGAAGGAAAAAATCATCAGAGCATGCACGCCGCTTACCCTGCTTGCATGGCTTTCGTTTCTATTTTTGTTGCCGCTTGACGTCCGCCCATTTAGTTTAGTTGTGCTCGCAATCCCCGGCTACTTCACGCTAAGAAGCTTGCTTTCCATCAAGAGGGGGCTTTGGCGGACCGATGAGGGGCTTGAGCAAATATGCAAGGATGCGTTCACGGGTATGATGCTCATACCGCTCGCTCTCATCGGCGTCTTCGTCTTAAGCGTCTGTGCTGGTTAGATGCAGCTCTCGCACGTCCAGCGTTACTGAAATTTAACTTGCAAACAGCGGCAATATTAAGAGCACAAACGAGTTACTTAGTTAAAAGTATCACGGGGTTAGAATGGAAGAACTCAAGGAGGAGACAAAATACTTCGAGGACAAGTTGTCGGAAGTGTTTGTGGAAAAAGGCTTTGAGGAAGCTCTCACTTACGTCAAGGGCGGTAAGAGGCTGCGTCCGCTCATCTGCATCCTTGCAGCGGAAGCCGTCGGCGGCGACCGGGAAAAAGCGTTGCCAGCCGCCATCGCCATCGAGCTCGTGCATAATGCCTCCTTGATACACGATGACATTCTTGACGAGAACATGCTCCGCCGTGGGGCGCCGACGGCATTCGCAAAGCACGGGAAAAAAGCGATCATTATCGGCGACTTCCTCTTTGCGCTTTCCTGCGAGATGCTGGCGAGGTGTGGCTCAAGAGTTATGACGCTCGTCTCGAAAGCTATTTCCGACATCGCCATCGGACAATACTTGGAATTTTCGCTCCGGCACGCTGAAAGCGTTTCCGAGGCTGCTTACTTCAAAATCGCAGAGCTTAAAACCGCATCTTCATTCGTCGCGAGCGCAGAAGCCGGCGCCATCCTCGGCGGCGGAAGCGAAGACGATATCAGGCGGCTCCGAGAATTTGGTAGGACTCTCGGCATCGCTTACCAGATTCAGGATGATATTTTCGACATCCTCGGCGATCCTGCTGACGAGACTCCCCTCGGGCTCGACATTAAAAACGGCGAGATGACAATCATCGTGGTTCATGCGCTAGAACACGCGAACGCCCGAGAAAAGGAGTTCATCTTGGAAACCATGTCAAAGGGCGACGTGGATGCCGATACTCTCCTGAAAATGCGTGAGTTGTTCCTGCACTTGGGCTCTATCGGATACGCTTTCGGCTTGTTTGAGGAGTTTGTGAGAGAGGCAAAAGCGCACCTTAGCACCCTTTCCGAGTCGGCGCCGAGAAGAAAACTCATGCTTCTCCCGGACATCATTGCAGAAAGGCTCAACAACGTGGCACAAGCTACCAAGGGCTAAGAAGGCACGTGTTTATCACTTCTGTTGCTCTCCCACATATTCTATCTGGCTCATTCCATCACGCCAGTCTTTTCGGGTAAAAGCGGTCATGCGAGCGGCGTGCCGTTATCGACGCCGCAGCCGCACTTCCTTATTAACGTCGAGTTCCACGCCTATCCTTTTCAGAAAGCGTGCTGCTTCTTTATTTGCGCCGTGTATCAAAAGCTCGATAAGGTCGTCCACCTCATCAACGTCGGTGCTTGCGAGGAAGGAGTCATAGGTGGCGACGCTGAGCCCCTGCCGCCTCGCTATCGAGACATGGTCGAGGAAGCTCACGCCGTAGTAATCGACCGAGAACTGCTGTGGCTTCCTTAAAAAAAGGATATTCGTGCCGCCTTTCCTCCCTGGAACAACAACAACGTCCTCTTCGTAGCTTAAAATCTCTCTCACGTTCCTTGCGGTGAGCAACGGAAGGTCCGACATTATTATCAGCAAAGGTCCAGCTTCATGTCGTAAAACGTCGTTCAGAACGTCGTTGAGGCTGCGCTCGTCAAATACAATGCAGATTTTCATATTTAAGCCCTCAAAGTCGAGGTTTGTGGGCGCGGTGCAGATTAGGGTGACGTTGTTGACGCCCGCATCGCAAACTGCTTTGAGAACGTCTCTTAGCATACATTTGGCAAACACCTCTCGCTCATCTTCATTTAGAAGGAGATGCAGTCTCGATTTCGCCCCTCGGCTTTTGAACGGAATTATTGCTTTCATTGAATTTGAAAGAGTCAGGGAACGACACCCTTCACGCTTAACCGCACTTTTCTTAGCCGCAGGTTCAAAGCATCCACCTCTACGGCTTCTGGCGGGAACACCGGCTCGCCTACGCCCGTGAAGAGCTTCACGGCTTCGTAGCACTGCAACGCTCGGACGAGGACATTGAACGTAGCGCTCACGCTCTCAAGCTTTATCTCTGGAAACTCTATCTCCTCGAGAGGAATGCCGTCTGGCAGGAGCGTCGTCACGTAACCCCACGTGATGAGCGGTATGCCCATGTCCCTCGAAGCAGCGGCGGCGAGTCTTAGCGTCTCCTCGTCATAGCCTCCGATGACGATATCTATACACCTCAAGCCAAGCTTAAATTCATCAACAGATGGCGGCGGCAGCAGTGTGGAAACACAGGTCTTCTCAGAAGAAGCATACTTAGGAACCGCTCCTATCATCTCCTCATCATAAAAAGGGTCCAAACGCACGTCCTCTGGCGCCACTTCCCCCTCCATCACCCGTATTTCTTTGAAGTTCCACCGTTTCAGGAGTTCTACGAGGATGCCCCCGCTACCCACTATGCAAATCTTTACCTTACTCAGGTATTCAAGCTTCTCTGGGGGGATTCCTTCTATCTCGCTGATACTTCCGTCCATCATAACTGAGTTACAAATATGTATAAAGAAATGTTCTTAAATATAGGTGGCAGGGAATTCCATCGGCAAGGCGTTCAGGATAACGACGTGGGGCGAGTCGCACGGCGCCGCAGTTGGTGTCGTAGTGGACGGCTGCCCTGCTGGGCTTGAACTTTCCGAAGAGGAGATACAGCGGGAACTTGACAAAAGGGCGCCGGGGAGGAGCGAGCTGGCGACGGCGCGACGTGAAGAGGACAGAGTAATCATCCTTTCAGGCGTTTTCGAGGGCAGGACGCTCGGCACACCGATTTCGATGCTCGTCTGGAACAAGGACGTTGACTCCTCGCCGTATGAAGCTTTAAAGAGCGTCGCCCGCCTCGGACACGCTGACCTCCCTTACTTTTTGAAATACGGGCATCGGGACTGGCGTGGCGGCGGCAGAGCCTCCGCACGAGAGACCACTGCAAGAGTCGCTGCGGGCGCTATTGCGAAGAAACTCATTAAAACGCATGACATCGAAGTCGTTGCGCATGTCATCGAGGTTGGCGGCGTCAGAGCGAGGAGTGAGGAGCTAAGCTTTGGGGAAATTAAGCGTAACGTCGAACATAACGACGTGCGTTGCGCTGACCTTGAAGCGGCAGAGGAGATGCGGCGTGTGATTCTAAAGGTGAAGGAGGAGGGCGACAGTATTGGCGGCGTCGTCGAGGTAATTGCGTGGAACGTGCCGCCGGGGCTCGGCGAGCCGGTCTTCGATAAACTCGATGCCGACCTCGCAAAGGCGCTTATGAGCATCGGCGCCGTCAAGGGCGTGGAGATCGGCGTGGGTTTTGAAGCCGCAAGGCTACGAGGCAGCGAGATGAACGATGAATTCTACGTGGAGCGTTCTTCAGATGTGAGGACGGAAGACATAACGATAAAAGCAAGAACTAACAGGGCGGGCGGTATACTTGGCGGCATTTCCACCGGCATGCCCATCGTTTGCCGAATCGCGGTGAAACCGACGCCCTCCATCAGGAAGCGGCAGAGAAGCGTGGACTTCGTCCGCCTCGAAGACGTATCGCTCGAAATAAGAGGGAGACATGACCCTTGCATCTGCCCGAGGATCGCTCCGGTGGCGGAGGCAATGGTCGCCATCGTCCTCGCCGACCATCTCTTGAGAAATAGGCTGGCAAGGGTTTGAGTTACTTGCCCTTACTACAATTTTCCAAGCGCTTTTTGCTATCAGCAGGAATTTCGACGTGTATGACGCTCCTCAGTGAGATTCCCGTGCTTCATAACCATGTCTCGCATCCCAATCTTGTAACCACCACTTCAACTTATTGGGGCGAACTTTAGGAAGATGTTGCCGCTAATCCCCTTTAAAGGAGGGCAGGGGAGGGGGTGGGAAAAGTTTTTATAGCTTGCGTTCAATGGATGAGCAACGAGGGCGTGGGTATAACCTGCGGTCAGGAGCTGCGTGCTCAGCTCGAAGGGGAGCGCTTATGCACACTCCCCAACCTCCCGCCGGTGGAAGCCCCGACTTTAGTCGGGGGAGGAGGTCACGTGGCTCTTACCGGTCGGCCCTGAGCATTTGTCTACAGAGCGACAGTATAGTCTTCAGAGCGTTCAACCAGTGGGTACTCGTCCACGTTATAGTCATGGTGTATGGGGTTTCTCCGACGCCATCTCCATCCACGTCTATGCCAGTATGGTCATCCCAGTGGTTCCCAAGACGCCCTGTATACGAAGTGCCGTTATATACGTGACAACTGGCGAATTCCATGTGTTGTTAGCATACTTGTCGCTTGAGTATGCGTTGACAACATTGCCTATGAAGTTGTTCAAATATATGGTGTTATTCCCGGGACTCACGCCGCCTGTTGGCTTATAGATATAAATGCCGTATTCGTTTGCGATGATGTCGTTACTGACTATAATATTGCAGGCGCTTTCGACAGGCGTGAGGTAAATGCCATACGTGTTGTTGTATATGTGATTCTCTCTGATCGTGCTGTTCCGCAGCAAGGAATATATACCATACACACAGGGATTCTGTTAACTTATTGTTGGTATCGGCTGGCGGGCATCTGAAGTTTGCTGAGCAATGGTGGAGCAAATTTAGGCGTAGCCGAGGGCGAAGCCACATATCCTCTTGTTGTCCGAGTGCGTCAGCACCGAAGCGAAGGGGGGAGTTGCGGACGACGGTATCATGTTATAGATGTTTCGCAAATTCATCTATATCCACCTTTGCTAATTTTAAAATTCCTCTTAACGTACCGATTTTTAGTTCTTTATGCATTGGAACTACAGTGCCTACTTTTCCTTCAGTAGTCATTTTAGAAAGTCTTACATGACCTCCTCTTCTACCAGTGATTTGAAAATCGAATTTGTTGCATAAGATTTTAACAACATCCTCCCCTGAAACTTTCCTAAGTTTTGGCAACTTTACTTACCTCTTTCACAGAAATTTCAAATGTGGTCAGTAGGGGATGAGTTTTTTCCTCTAGTTGAAACTCCTCAAGGTAAAGTTCCGTTGCCTCTTTTAGATTTTGAATGGCTTCTTCTACTGTTTTTCCTTGGCTAACTGTTCCAACCTCCGGGCATTCCGCCACATACATATCCTCTTCTTTGCGAATGATCGCGGTTAATATTTTTATCATATTTATCACCCTACAATTCGGATATACATAAGACCTACATTAAACTTTTCCCTTTGGGGTGTGTCATACTGGTGGGAGAGACCTATCGGCCCTACCTCACGGGGCTGCTACAGTGCGGACAATATGGGGTATGTTCCCATTTATAATAGGGCACCAAAAACCAAAACAGCTGCCACATGTCCCCAATAGTGTGGACCTCAGCTAGTACCATCATCTATCACCCCAAGCCCGTCGCCCGCAATTTCGGACAACGCTTTGCGGGTATACGAAGCCCGTAAGGGTTTGGGTGAGCGAAGCGAACTGCATACCCGCTGTTATACGCCGTTGCCATGAGTATCTCCATCATCGGCATCTCAGGAGAAGCGGGATTGGGTATGAGCTTTCTTGTCTTAGGTTCAACTATAAGGTCCAATAGCTCTAATAGCACCTGCCCTATAAGGGGCTGTGAGCCCTTTTCTTCTACTAAGACGTCAAGATTGGCTGAGCGTCCCTTGAGCTCAATGGTCACTACTCCATAAATGGGTCTCGTCTCTACCTTATTGTTCGCATATCTCACCTTTACTTCTCGCACCTTTCTTAATCCAAGAGCATCCACTATGTCCTTAGGTAATACTACCATCGTTGCACCCGTATCAATGACCGCATCTACTTCCACCGACTTCTTTGGTTCAAACAAGCTCGTGAGTTTTACCTTCTCTATCACTTTTCCCATTTCAATCCCTCCTTGTATTTTAGATGTTGTAATTTAAATACTTTTGGTTTTGCAATGGCGTATAACGAGTATTTCACGCACTTTTTATTCGTATAACCTTCCAAAATGGAGTTAAAGCGAACTTTTATAACTCTTGTGGTCATACTTTTGTTTGTGGGTTTGAATGTTAAAAAGCTTACACCACAAGAAAGATACAAGCTAATAGGCAAGCTCATCGAAGAAATAAAGCTAAGGAAGTATTCTTACAAAACAGGCAAAGCTTACATCTCAGTTGTGAAAAGGTTTCTAAAATCTGGAAAGACACCCAGAGAATTCTTGCTTTCTTACTCCAATAAAAGCAGATCAACCATGCGAGCGTTTATTTTGCTTTGATTTTCATCTCACGTTGGCGTTTTCTGTGCAAAGTGCGAGCACGTCTGCCCGAAAATAATTTTTTATTTTTCATCTCACGTTGTTGTTGGCGATGATATTGTTGTTTGCCGAGATGCCCAAGTGGACGCCTGCGGGGTATCCGCCGCTCGAGGTTGAGATCTCATTCCCGGCAACGACGTTCCAGCAGGACCCATCTGATATTGAGATGCCTGAGAATACGTTGCCGCATACGACGCACCGCCATGTTGTGGTCGCCACGGTCCACCACGATCGAAATGGAGGCGCTGTCCCGCATCTTGTTTCCTATTACTTGTCCCATGACGAGTTGTAGCGGTATATGCCGACTACACGATTTCATTTCTGAATATGAAGTTCCTCTGAGAATTTCGGGCGAGTATGCCGTAAGGCCCCGCCATCAGACCTATCAAGTTGCGTCCTATGATGCTATGGGCGCCGCCGAATATGTAGATGTTCTCGTTCCTGTTGTAAGAGATGTTATTTGCTAATATTACGTTGTGTGACGAATAGTTCAAGTATAAGCCCTCATGGTTGTCCACGATGACGTTTTGAAAGATCCTGTTATAATTTGACTCGGTCAAGACGCCCGTAAACCCGATACCACTATTCATTATTCTGAACCCATGAAGAACGCATCCGTCCGCCGTCAGCGTCACGACGTCGCCAAGACCGCCGCCACCTTCATGGGGGTTGCTCCCCTCCCCATCGCCGCCACAAGCCTTAGACTCTTATTAATGACAATATTCTCTCGGCACGACCCGTTATGCACTTTATGGAGTCGCCGGGGGACGCTGTGTCGATTGCTATCTATACGGCTCTCGGGAAGTCCATAAGGTCGTCATCGACGTGCCACACCCTCGCAGACGCAGTTCCCAGCACGAGCGCCACGGATGCTGCCAATATTAAGAGCAGCACTACTCTCCTCATGACGCTCATCCCCTGAAAAGTCCTTCGCTAAATATTTTACGCGCTTCTCAATTTGGTTTTAGTGTCATCGCAAATAATCTATCATTGTTTAAACTAATTATCAATTAACCATGCTTGTTGAGCGCTGCAAACGCCGCTGTGTAAGTTTCTTTCATTTCCTGCTCTGACGTTATCCCGACGCTCGCCGCGTCCGCATGCTCGAATATGAACCCAAAAAGCGACTCCTCAGGCTTCAGAGCGCCAGCGGCTAAAGGTTTTATTGCTATTACCTTCTTGTTGGTCTCTTTTATCGCACGCAGTGCACTTTCATAATCAGGCTCCATGAAATACCCCTTTGGGTTCAGAGGTGCAAGATACGCCTCGATATCGAGCCCAAAATCGTCGAGCATTGGGATTGTATCGCCGGGAACATGCGTCGAGGCTGCAGGTGCTGCTCCCATTTCCCTTATTTTCTTCACCCACTTACAAAGCCTCTCGTCGGCGACGTCGCAGAAGGCAGCGTGCATCGCCACAACTTCTGGCTCCAGCCGCTCTATCAGCTTTAGATGCTTGTCAAATTTAACGCCGCTCATGATGACGGCGGCGACGAAAAACTTCTCGCCAATAATTTCGAAGGCATGCTCCAACGCCTGCACCAAAGGCTCATAAACGACGAGTTGGACGGCAGCGACGCCGAGCTCTGCCGACTTGACGAAGAGTGTGGTCATGTTCTCAGGCTGATGGAAAAACCGGCGGCGGTATTCGTAAGCACGATGTCCGAACTGCCCGGCGCCGATGAACGGCGATGTCCCCAACATTAACCTCGGCAACTCGACCACAAATCCATATTCCCCCTTTTACTTAAGTCGTCGTCGGCATGATGCGTCCCCACCACTCCATTTTGCGCCGTTACCGACGCTTTTCCACTAACGTCTCGACCAGAGCGGCACGCCAATCAAAGCGGCACAATTTTCGTGTAAATGTTTTTTCGCCCTTCGATGGCGTCGGCGATGCGAGGCAAAAATCGCCCATTCACTATGAGGCACTCCATTCGATGATTCATCAGAAATTCAGGAAGCGCCTCGTCAACGCAGCTTTCCTGCCCCAACAACTCACTTGCCGAAACAACCTCTTTTAATTCCCCATTGATGAAAACACCGTCAACGTCTGTCAGCTTTATGATGCAGCGGACACCCAGCAAGGATGCAATGAACGCCGCTATCGTGTCGGAGGTCACCCGCCATGAATGTTCTAAAATCCCTCTATCATACTCTTTCAAAATCCTGAATGGCAAAACCACATATAAACCAGCGTCAGCCGCCCTTAAATCTTTCAAACTATCGACAAGAACGCCGCCATAGTCGGCGAGCAGCCGCCCGTATTGTTCCATCGCAAGCACCGCCATCCAGTGCGTCGTCTCGTCGGAGATGCCTCTTGCGTGCTCCCTGACGGCATCAGCGAACGGTCCACCGCCTGGGATCACGACAAGTTTCGCCCGACACCTCTGAGAATAATCGGCTAAAAAACTCATTATGCGCTCTATATCGCTTTTCAAGCTACCGCCCAGTTTCAGAACAACCACGCTCATATCACTCTACGCTCGTCACTCCCCCATTCGTTGGAATGTTTAATTTGCTTCAGCTTCAAGAATAATTAAGTGGGGCGGGATTCGAAAATTTTAAAGGTCGAGCTGCAGAGCTTGGGTGTCAAAATAGAAGCTGTAGAGAAGGGTAGGAAGGGCGGAGCGGGTCCCGCCGCCGGCAGAACATTGATTTTTGGCGGCTTGAAGGCAAACGTGCCGACGCTGAGCCGTTTTGTCGAAAGTTCTCCTTACAGCATCACGCCTGCTGACGACCGCTACATTTTGAAAAAAGACGGTAAGCCTATAATGGAAGTAAGCTTCCCGGCGCCGAAGTTTTACGGATTTAAAACGAAGGATGGTATTCCTTATTGGAAAATAGCACTGCTACATGGTGACGACTGCCTCGCGACGACGGTGGTGCAGCGCTGCGTTTACTGGAACACGAGGGCACGCTGCAAGTTCTGTGGCATCGAGCTTTCGCTGCAACACGGCATGACCATCGAGCGCAAGACCGCTGCCCAAATTTTAGAGGTGGCGCTCGCAGCGAAGGACGACGGAGTAAAGCACGTGACGCTGACAATAGGGACGGTGCCTGGACCGGACAAGGGGATAAGAGCGCTTGCGGAGGTTGGCAAAGTTTTAAGGGAAGAAGCCGGGCTGCCGGTGCATGTGCAATTCGAGCCGCCACGCCGCCTTGAGCTTCTGGACGAGCTTTACGGCTGTGCCGACACCGTCGGTGCGCATATTGAGAGTTTCGACGCTACGACGCTGCGAGAAATAGCGCCGTGCAAGGCTGCGATTGGGTTCGAGCGCTATAGAGAGACATGGCGGCGGTGTGTCTCGCTTTTTGGCGAAAACCAAGTTAGCAGTTTTTTAATCGTGGGCGTGGGCGAGAGCGACGACTCCGTGATAAAAGGTAGTGAGGAACTTGCGACGCTTGGCGTTTACCCGTTTGTCGTGCCGTTGCGTCCGATTCCGGGGACGTTGCTCGAGGATGCGATACCACCGCCGCCGTCGAGGATGCTTCGGATTTACGAGGCGGTTGCCGACATTTTAAAGGATTATGGGCTAAGCTGGCGGAGGTGTAAAGCTGGCTGCGTGCGTTGCGGCGCTTGCTCAGCCATTGGAGATTTTGAACGGGCGTGAGTTAATACTATGTGGGGGAAGAAGTATGCAGAAAATAAAAGTGGAAATAAAGGAGGGGGCATTTTCGCTCGACGAGCTTGTGAGCGAGCTGCTGCGAGGAGGTAGCGACGCTGGCGCCGTCGTGACGTTCTTGGGCATCGTGCGCAGGGATGATGGCGTTATGAAGATGGAGGTGGAGGCTTATGACGAAGTGGCGAAGGCGGAGCTCAAGCGCATTTGCGAGGAAGCCGTAGAACGCTTCGGCGTGAGCCATGTGCATGTCGTCCACCGTAAGGGCAGCCTGGACGTCGGCGAGAATATCGTGGCAGTCGTCGCCGCTGCTAAGCACAGAAAAAATGCATTTAAAGCTTGTGAGCTCGTTATCGACGAACTGAAGCGGCGGGCACCCATCTGGAAGAAGGAAGTGCTTGGAGGCGGCGAGGAACGCTGGGTCGTGCCTAATGGCGAGGGCTGGCGGGGAAAATAGCTTTGACGACGCAAATCCCACCCTGCTACCTGGACCCCGCACGCTGCACGGTCGGGCATCACGATTTCCGATATAGGAAATGAGCTATCCCACTACCTCATGAAGCTGTACTAACGTGAATTAATCGAAAGCAAGAAAAAGGGCGAGTGGAATCACTGTCCGTTAAAGAATTTACGGGCGACGTCATGAAAAGGTGGTGGAACTTAATGCGCAAGCTTCGCGTCTGGCTCCCCTACGCAGCTATGGCAACAATCATAATCGCAGTCCAAGTATCTGCGTTGTTCTTGGCGACACCTTTCGAAGTCCAGAACGTAAAAGCGTTTGAAAACCCAGAATCGGCAATCAACCCGCTCATATTCGTCCTTTTCATCTTCGCCTTCACGGCTTTCGTTCTTGTGCTTGTGCGGTTTAAGGCGGCTCTCATCCATTTTATAATCTTGGCGGCGGTGGCGTTCACCCTGCTTTACGTGTTTGAAGCTTTCTTCCCGCTCATGCCGGCGCTGCTCTTAGCAGGCGCATTCACACTTGTCCTTTACAAGTATCCGGAGTGGTATGTAGTGAATTTCGTCGGCTTGCTCATAAGTGCGGGCGCCGCTGCCATTTTCGGGATATCGCTCGCCATCCTACCCACGATGATTTTGCTCGTAGTCTTAGCAATCTACGACTTTCTCGCAGTTTACAAGACGAAGCACATGGTCGCTCTCGCAGAATCCATGGTGAGCATGAAAGTGCCCGTGCTGTTCGTCGTGCCCCGCAGCCTCAAATACTCGCTGTTGCGACAGAACGGCTTGCACGAGGAGGCGCACATCATGGGACTCGGCGACGCAGTCATCCCGACAATTCTCGTGGTCTCAGCAAACGTGTTCCTCAACGCTGACCGCCTCTTCGGATTTGTGAGCTTGCCAGCGTTGTTCACGATGCTCGGCACTTTGCTTGGTTATTTTGCGTTAATACTGCTCGCCTCAAAGAAAAAGGCGCATGCCGGGCTTCCTTTCCTGAATTCTGGGGCAATATTTGGCTTTTTTGTAGGATGTTTGATGTCAGGAGTGCCCCTTTCTACATTGCTCTCTTTGTGAGACCGCCGCAGGGCAAGGCTTAAATCTGTTCAGAATGATATGTAGAAAGAGATGGGCAAGTGCCCATGCTTGTTGGTAGGGGCTTAATGTCGTCTCTGCCACGGGGGCGATAATATGAATAAAACGAAGGTAGTAACGGCGAAGGTTGCGGAGGCGAAGCCGCAGGACGTAGGCAGGGGCATTGCAAGGCTCAGCCGAGAGCTTGCAGAGCAGCTTAACATCACGTCCGGCGACGTTGTCGAGATTCAAGGGCCTACGAAGAAAACTGCTGCAATAGCGTGGCCCGGCTATCCCGAAGACCTCGGAAGAAGCATTATCAGAATTGACGGCGCCACGAGGCGGAACGCGGGCGTCAGCATCGACGACAGAGTTCAACTGCGGAAAGTCGTGGCAAAAGACGCCGAAAGAGTTACTTTCGCACCGACTGAACCCCTCAGAATCATGGGCGCTGAGGAATACCTCAGACACCTCCTCTACGGCAGAGTCGTAACCCGTGGGGACGCACTTACGATTAACATCATGGGACGCAAGATTGACCTCGTGGTTACTGCTTACCGCCCAGCAGCAGATGCCATCATCATCACCGAAGCCACCGAAATTGAGGTCAGCGAGAAGCCCGCAAAGGAGGTCGTAGCTCTCCCAAGGGTCACTTACGAGGACATCGGCGGGCTTAGGGAGCAAATTAGGAAGATTCGGGAGATGGTGGAGCTGCCGCTGCGGCACCCTGAGCTTTTCGAGCGCCTCGGCGTAGAGGCGCCAAAAGGAGTTCTCCTGCACGGACCGCCCGGCACCGGGAAGACTCTCATCGCAAAGGCGGTGGCGAACGAGACAAATGCGCACTTCATAAGCATTTCCGGTCCGGAAATCATGAGCAAGTTCTACGGCGAGTCCGAGCAAAGACTCCGAGAAATTTTCCAAGAGGCTGAGGAAAATGCACCTTCGATAATTTTCATTGACGAGCTCGACTCGATAGCGCCGAAGCGAGAGGAAGTCACGGGTGAAGTTGAGCGGAGGGTCGTCGCTCAACTCCTCGCCCTCATGGATGGCTTGAGGGAGCGTGGCAAGGTGGTGGTCATCGGTGCGACCAACAGACCTGACGCTCTCGACCCGGCGTTGCGACGTCCCGGCAGGTTCGACAGAGAAATCGAAATCGGCATCCCTGACAGGGACGGCCGCCTTGAAATTTTGAGAATACACACGCGGGGCATGCCGCTCGCCGACGACGTCGACCTCGAAAAGCTGGCTGACATCACGCACGGCTTCGTCGGCGCGGACATCGAGGCGCTTTGCAAGGAGGCGGCGATGCGGGCGTTGCGGCGTGTTCTCCCAGAAATAGACTTGGAGGCCGAGAGCATTCCTGCTGACGTTTTGAACAAGCTTATCGTGGCTATGGACGACTTCCTTGCAGCATTCAGAGAGATGGAACCGTCAGCGCTGCGTGAAGTGCTCGTGGAGGTTCCTGACGTCCGTTGGGACGACATAGGCGGGCTTGAGGAGGCGAAACAGGAATTACGAGAGGCTGTGGAATGGCCGCTGAAATATCAGAAGCTGTTTAATTACATGCAGGCTGAGGCGCCGAAAGGTGTCCTCCTGTACGGACCGCCAGGCACCGGGAAGACGCTGCTGGCGAAGGCGGCGGCGAACGAGAGCGAGGCGAATTTCATCTCTGTAAAGGGTCCGGAATTCCTGTCAAAGTGGGTAGGGGAGTCGGAACGTGCTGTCCGTGAGACGTTCAGGAAGGCGAAGCAGGCGGCGCCCTGCATCATCTTCTTCGACGAAATCGATGCAATTACGCCGGTGCGTGGCGGCGGTTACGGCGACTCGCACGTCACCGAACGTGTAATCTCGCAGATATTGACCGAGCTGGACGGGTTGGAAGAGCTACATAACGTCGTCGTGATTGCGGCGACGAACCGCCCTGACATCGTTGACCCGGCGTTGCTGCGTCCCGGGCGCTTTGACCGCCTCGTTTTCGTAGGGATGCCGGACAAGGAGGCACGCAAAGAAATATTTAAGATCCACACTAAAGGAAAGCCTCTTGCCGAGGACGTTGATTTTGAAAAATTGGCGGAGCTGACCGAAGGCTACACAGGCGCAGACATCGCCGCAGTCTGCAAGGAAGCGACGATGCTTGCGATTCGGGAGTTCGTCGAGGAGCGTGGAGAGAATATCGAGGACGATGAGGAAATAAAGAAGAAAAAGATAGAAATGCGGCATTTTGAGGCTGCATTGGAGAAAGTGAAGCCGATGAGCAAGGAGGAGCTGGGACGTTACTTGAGATTTGCGAAGAGCTTCAAGGAGCGCCGCTGATGCGGTGGTTCTCGTGCCGGCGTGGAAACAATCGAAGGCAAGGCTAAAAAATTCAGAAAAGTTATACGAGGAGGCTTTAACGCTCCTGCCCGGCGGCGTAAGCTCGCCAGTCCGGGCAGTAAAACCTTTTCCTTTTTACGTTGTGAGGGCGAAAGGCTCCAAGATATTCGACGTTGACGGCAACGAGTATATTGATTACTGCTTGGGTTACGGTCCTTTACTCCTCGGACATGCGCACCCTGCCATCAAGAAGGCGGTGGAGACGCAGCTCGAAAAGGGCTGGCTCTTCGGCACGCCGCACGAGCTTGAGCTGAAGCTCGCAAAGAAAATAGTGCGCTATTACAAAAGCGTAGAGATGGTCAGGTTCGTAAACAGCGGCACCGAGGCGACGATGAGCGCCATACGGCTGGCGAGAGGGTTCACGAGCAGAGAAAAAATATTAAAAATCGAAGGCGGCTTCCACGGCGCCCACGACGCCGTCCTCGTAAAGGCAGGCTCTGCCGCAACAGCTATTCCTGCGTCGAAGGGCATACCGATGAATCTCATTGAGAACACGCTGCAGGTGCCGTTCAACGACGTTGAAGCCCTTTCCGAGGTCGTTGAAAAGAAGAAGGAGGAGCTGGCAGCTTTCATCCTTGAGCCAGTGCTCGGCAACGTGGGGCTCATATTGCCGGAAAAAGGGTATTTAGAGGAGGTTCGGAAGGTTACTGCGGAGAACGACGTCCTCTTGATATTTGACGAAATAATCACAGGCTTTCGGCTCGGCATGGGCGGCGCTCAGGAGCGTTTCGGCATCTATCCCGACATCACGACCTTGGGGAAAGTGGTGGGCGGGGGCTTCCCGCTCGGCGTCGTCGGCGCCCGCCGTGAGATTATGGAATTCATAGCGCCAGCAGGTGAAGTTTACCAAGCAGGAACTTTCAATGGAAACCCCGTCTCCTTGTGTGGAGGGCTCGCCACCGTGGAAGTGCTTGAGCGGGCGAGAATTCACGAGAAGCTTGAAAAAATGGGGAGAGAGCTCGTAAGGGCTTTAAAAGACATAATAAGCGATAAAAAGCTGGAATACGGTGTCAGCGGCATTTCTTCCATGTTTCAAATATTTTTCGGGCAGTTCGATGGACACCCGCCCAGAAATTACGAAGAGGCATTAAGGTGCGACAGGGAGAAATACTTGGGGCTTTTCTGGAGAATGTTGCAGCGAGGCGTCTTTCTGCCGCCCTCACAGTTCGAAACGTGTTTCCTATCGGCGGCGCACAGTGACGACGACATAAAAACAACAGTAGAAGCTTACGAGGAAATCCTAAAACGCTTGTGTTAGGGGCACGCCGCGGCTCAAAACTCCGCAATTCTCTCCAAACTATTTTTGTCAAAGCGGAAGCTACCTTCCACTTTCACATTTCGGGGGAGGGTGCCGCCGAGCTTCGCCCGCAATATCAAATCCGCAATCTCGTGGTTTATGACACGGGCGACGCCGACGATTGAGGTCGTAGGGCGGGGGTTGACGTCCAAGATATAGGGCTTTCCACTCTCGGCGAGCACGATATCGATGCCGACGTAACCCTCGCAGCCCAAGATACGAACAACCTCCTCGGCAACGCCAAAAACACGATTCTTGATGCTTCTTTCAGGAACGGAATAGGGGACCAAACCACCTTCGTAGCTAATCTTCGAGTTCATTTTTATGAACTGCTTGTTTATCGTCAATGGGAGTGGCGGGGACGCCGCACAGAACGAGCACGAGACGCCAGCAGGACTTATCATGCTGACGCTTATGTGCTCGCCATCGAGGAACTCCGTCGCTACGAATTCTTTGCCTTCTGGGATTTCCAAAGGCGTGCCGACGCTTAAGAAAGTATCCTCGGCGGCGCATCCGAATCTCGGCTTTATCACGTAGCGACTTCTCTCCTGCAGCTGCGACTCGGCGACGCCGCTGAAATCATCAATGCTCAAAGTCCTCGGCACCGGGACGCCCGCATCTTTCAAAATCTCAGTCGTAAGGAGTTTATCCGCACATTTACGGACGGCATGCGGCGGGCAGCCGAGGTTAAGCGTCCTGCTCTCCACAATTTTCGTAAGTTCAAAAAGTAGTTCGTCCGGTGCTATTATGAGGGCGGCATCGCAGTCTCCTGCATTCTTCTCGACCCAGCCGTCAAAATCTGAGACCCCTCTCGGATACACGACTTCATGCCCAAGGCGCTCGAAGCTCGCTTTCAGGGTGAAAAGCATCGCCCTGCCCTCGGCTAAGAGCTTTTCCTCGCCGACGCCCACCGCATACTCCGCAAGTATTACTTTCAAGTCACTTTACCCCCGCCTCAAGATTTCTTTACAAGCGTTTTCCCCTGCTCGGCAAGCTTTGCAAGAACCAATAATATGTTCAAGAAGCGGTCGCTCGTCAGCGGCTTCCCCAACCCCCTCTCCCAGCTCTTCTTTATCTCCGTAAATCTCCTCTCGGTATCTTTCGACACTTCAATGGCTGCACGCCCCTCTTTCTCCTCCTTTTCCTCCTTCCACTTTACTTCTACTCTCTTTTCCTCCCTTTTTGCCTTTCCTTCCTTCTTAGGCTTAGCTCGCTTCTTCTCGGCTCTGAAGTCAGAAACCGAATAGCCGAGGGCGTTTATCGCCCGCAGCACGGTCGCCAGCTTCAGCGGCTTCTCTCGTATCTTATTTTCCTCCTCCAATATTTCTTCGGCGGTTATCTCGCCTCGCTCTATCTTCTCTTTGTATTTAAGAATCCATTTCGGCACGTCCCCCAAAGCAACCACCTCCTAAGGCGGGCTCATACCAGCAAAGCGGGTCTTCTGCGAGGATGTCGTTCGTAAACGCATACGTGCGACCTCGGCAGCCACCGCAGACGTATCGCAACTCGCACCTCCCGCATTTTCCCTTTAATTCCCTACTTCTTAACGTTTTTAAGGCTTCCGAGTCTTTCCAGATGTCTTTAAGGGAGCGTTCCCGGAGGTCGCCGACTGTGAGGCGTAACGTTGGGCACGGGAGAACTTTGCCGTCGGGTGTGATGCCGTATGCGAAAATCCCAGCGTTACAGCCTACGTTAACAGCATTGCAGAACGGGTCTGCAACCATTTTCAGCAGAGCAGCGTCCTCGCTTATGATGTAGCGGTCCTCGAAGGCAATCCGCCATTCCCCGTAAAGCTTTTTTCTCTCAAGCAAAAACTCCTGCATCCGCTTCCGCTCCTCCCTACTCAGCATAAGCTCTGGATACTTTTCGCCTCTGCCGAACGGTATGAATTCGTTTACGACGACTGCCGCCCCCAGCCTCATGGCTAAGTTCACGATTGCTGGAACTTCATCATAATTAAGCCGAGAAACGGTCATCTCGATGATTGTAAATATTCCAGCGTTCTTACATGCTTTTAGCGCCCGCAAAGCTTTTTCGTAGGTGCCTGTGCCACGCATAACGTCGTGGCTCTTCGGTCCATCGAGGCTAACTTTCACTTGGTTTATTCCTGCGGTTTTGAGTTTATTCGCAAACTCTTCGTCGAGTAAGAGCCCATTTGTGTTTATTCCGACGCTCATGAAAAGCGATGCGTAGCCTACAATTTCAAGGACGTCGCTGCGCACCAGCGGCTCGCCACCGAGCAGCATAAGGGAGTGCGTCCCCGCCTGTGAGATGTCCTCTATGACGTCGAAAGCCTCCTCCAAACTAAGCTCATTGCTCAGCGCATTCCCTGAGGAAAGTCCACAGTATTTACAGCGCAGGTTGCAGGCGTTCGTCACCTCCCAGGCGGCGGAGAATGGCACAGAATGGCGTGCCCATTTCTGAAACTTGTGATGCGTGAAGTCTAATATGTCCTCGATGTCGAACTCGTCGCTTAGAATCTCTACTGCGCTCATGTGCCTTTTCTCCATTATAATGATTACGCCTTCAAAAGTTTTGTAGTTTTGCCAGCCTGCCGCTGCCCGGCTCGCCAACGATTTCGCCGTTGTAGATTTCAATGCCACGCACGAATGTTCTTTCCACCCTGCCACGCACATGCCAACCGTCGAATGGGCTCCAGCCACACTTCGAGCGCAACTCTCCCTCTTTTATTACCCACTCCTCTTTCGGCGCCACCACGATGATGTCAGCGTCCTCCCCCTCCTTAAACTCCTTCTTCAGCCCAAATCTCTTCACAGGATAATAATGCAGCCAAGAAGCAATCTGACAATAGCTAATGTTCCCTTTGTTCGCTTCGTTCAGGAATAACGGCAGCATCGTCTCCACACCCGGAACGCCGGGTGGTGCATCCAGCACGCCACGCTCCTTCTCTTCTTTAGTGTGCGGCGCGTGGTCAGAAGCGACGATGCGCAGGACGCCCCCCCTCAAGCCCGCCCAGAGGGCTCTTTGCGACGCTCTCGTTCTGAGTGGCGGCGCCACTTTCACGTAATTTCCGAGGCGGTCGGCGGCGTCGAGCGTGAGGAAAAGGTGCGTGGGTGTTACCTCGCCACTGAGCGTTCCGCCGATGAGCTCGCTGTTGGACTGTGAGCGTCGTAGCAGCTCGACCTCGCCACCGCACGTCACATGGCAAATATGAATTTTGACGCCTTTAGCCTCGGCGGTAAGTCTTAAAACCCTTTTCACAGCT
>NZ_JBMXYC010000058.1:0-11292 GCF_053996935.1 Candidatus Alkanophaga liquidiphilum | reverse complement strand
GCCTGAGATGCTTCGGGCACGAACAGTGCGCGACCGTCATCGATAAAATAAAAGCTATAGAGGGCGTCGAGCACGTGAGCACCCACCTCGTGCTCAGAACCTTCAAGGAGGAGCCGTATGTGGGATTATGAAAGCAAGCGCGTTTGCGGGCACAGAATGCAAAAACTACCTTAACCCCAAGACACGCACCGCCGCCTTTCGCACACGCTCTCTAACGGTCTCGGGTGCATAAACGCCGAGCCTCCGGCTCTCTTGAAACGCCCTTTCAAGCATGCTAACGACGACTGATACCTCGCTCAGGCTTCTCACCTCGCCACCGACCATGACTTTAGCCCGCCGCTCTTTTATTTCCTCGCTCTTTTGAACGTCGAGCAGCACGTACTCCGGGGCGACGCCAGCGGCATCCGCGATCTCGGACTCCAGTTTCTTAGCTTTCGCCTCGTCGCTTAGCTCCCCCAGGATGCCCTCATCAAGCTCACGCAGCGGCATGTAAACTGCTCTTTTAAAAAGCTTCCGCCGTTCGATTCTCATAATCATTTCCCGCGGGTAACCCCTGGCGTGCCGCATCCGCACGCACGCTTCGTAGTCGTCCATACTCGTCAACGAAGCTGCCTCAAGCTCGCCGCTCTCAATCATGCTCTCCAAACCTCTTACAAACATTATCTGGGCAATCCTACTGGTGTGATGGTAATAAACGGTCGGATACATCAGGAACCGTGAGAACAGCAAATACTCTGCGGGAGTTATTCCCTTCTCGTTTAAAACTAAGCTTCCATCTTGGAACTCAAGTCCTTGAATCAGCCTAACGTTATCAATAACGCCGTAGGCTACGCCCGTGTAATATGAATCCCGGAGGAGGTAGTCCATCTTATCAACGTCAATCTCGCCGTTCAGCAGCTTCGAAAGTTCTAAGTCGCTGCCCTTGACGTATTTTAATATTTTTCTTTTGTCTAAAGAATAATCTTCCAAGACCTCACATATTCCCAATTCAGAGCACCCAGACTCATGACTGCCAAAAATTATATCTTCGATATCCTCATGCCCCTTTCCGGTGTATTTTTTGATTAAAGGCTCCGTGACGTGCGAGAACGGCCCGTGCCGCACGTCGTGAATCAGAGCGGCGACGAGCAGCTCTTTTTCGTCAGGGATGCCAAGCCGCCTCAGCAGCAGCGAGCAAAGATGGAACACGCCGAGAGCGTGCTCGAACCTTGTATGGTTCGCCCCCGGGTAAACGAGGTATGAAAAGCCGAGCTGTCTTATGCGGCGAAGCCTTTGCATCTCTGCAGTGTCTATGAGCGCAAGCGCCAGCTCGTCAACTTCTATGTAGCCGTGTAACGTGTCTCTTATTACCTTTGTGCTCATGTTTTGCCTCTTTCTCCTTTTGAGCTCAGACGATATTTGGTTTACGGACGATATTTGATTACGTTCGTGGACGTTAGGCTGCTTCGGCAGCGGCGCGCTCCGGGACGCCGCCCCACCACCAAACCACACTCGCAGGCAGCCCGCCCAGGAACGCGGTCTTAGGATTTTCAATAACGCATCGAACGTCATCAAACCCGAAGCTGCACGAACCTGCTACCAAGCTCCGATAACCGTCGGCAGCTCGTCACGTGCTTTAGCTCAGCGGTCTCACAAGACTTGATATTAGCGCCCGTGCGAAAGGCGTTAGGCGTCCCCGTCGGACGCCATCGGCATGTAAAACGACACTCGCCATTTAAGCGTTAGCATCATACTTATAAAGTCCCACACACCTTCTCAAGCCTGAGGAATTAGCAGTGCCCCTTTTTAGAGAGGGAGCCGAACTTACGGCGAAGCTCGTAGCGTCGGATATCCGGCGGCGAACCGCACGTGGAACGGCGTCATCACGCTACAAATACCACCAAGCCATCTCGTGCCACCCGGCGACTACCACACCCATCTCGGATGCCAGCACGAGCGACCCTTGGTGGGGCTCCAACACCATCACATCATGCACGGCGGGCTCAAAGAAACGCCAAACGTCACTGTTTAACCTTTTCTTTTACGTCGGCAAGTTCCACGAGAAGCGATGCTTTTATATATAGGGTTCCAGTCGAAATGCAAACTCGAAGGAGAAGAGAGATTCCACAAGAGACGTTGGTTTTGAGCAGTGGAGAAGCCTCTGAAGACACCCCCCTTTGTTTCCACTGGAACTTTCCCACACCGCAAGACGATGGACTTCTTAGCAGATCGTTATGGAAACAAAGAAAATTAAGTATAACAAAAGATACAATGTCCAGGGGGGACCACAGCTCCCCCTTCAGTAATGTGCGTCTTATCAACTTTTAGCTCGATGGCATGAATTGTATCTGAATAAGGAGGGCGATGGCACGTGAGCAGATTGTTAATAGCTTCAATTTGAGTGGTATGAAGGGCGTTTTTATAAGTTGTTGATATTTAATTATTCTGTGGTGGGTTTTGTGTCGGAGTGAGAGTTGGGAGGTGTTGTTTCTTCTTCTGATGATGCTTTTTTGATTTTGGAGAAGTGTGGATTCTTTGAAGGTGTTGAGGTCTTTGCTTGCTGAGAGGTTGAATATGAGTGTTGATAGTGTGTTTTAGATGGTGTTAACTCTGATCAGCAGGCTAGGGATTTTATATTTTCTTTGGTTGTTGTTAAAGTTTTGGCAGGCGCTTCTGTCCGGTCGGTCGTGCGAACACTCCTGCTCCGTAGCCGTATGCCTTGGTGTTTGCAGTCCATGGCACATATTATTTTTTCTCTTGCGCATAGTACTATGGGGCTGGGCTGTTGGTTTATGAGCCCATTGCGTAATAGCAGAATGTTTCGCCTGCGTGGGAATATCGCAGTTTACTCTTTTGTTTTTGAACTTGCAATATTGTAGGGCTGCGTGTGTTGTTGTGAAAAGTATTAGGAGAAGGGTTATTGTTAGGTGTTTGGTTTTCGTAATAATATTAAGTTTTTGTAGCATTTAAAGGTTTTGGATGTCTAACATTGTGTTTGCGATGTTTTGGTTGAGGTTAGTCTTGAGTAGTTTTTTCGGTGTTTCTTTTATTATTTGACCTTGTTGGTTTAGAGTTATTGTTTTTTCGTAGGTGTATGTGTAGGGGGGATTGTCTGGTTCTGTCGTGAATTCTGTTTCTATGCTTATGGTGTATTGATATGTTATTTGTATTTGGCTGGTGTTGGTTTTTTGTGTGGTTATTTTGTTTATTATGTATGTTGTGTATGCTAGGTGTTCTTTTCCTGTGGTTCCTAGTTTGTGTTCTTTGCTTATTTGTTGTTGTATGATTTTTTTTATTTGGCTTTGTGTGAGCATTTTTGGTTAGTTTTTTATACTTTTATAAAAACCCGCCAGAAGCCCGCTGGTTTTAACCGGTGGATGGCGAGAAATATTAATAACTCTGGCGACGATGAAATATCAAGGGATGTTCCCGATGACGCTCTAGATGTTCTGGAGTAGAGGGAAGTGAAATAGGAAATAGTCCGTTGGATAAAGAGTTCGATGGGATGGGGAAGCGGTGAGTCCTCCGGCAGATGAGTCCATGAGCGAGAAGCAGCGGGCGAATGCTGGAAGCCACCTATTTCAAAGGTGGTAGTTTACTTGCCTTCACGGTATGAAGTGACGAAAGTATTACGAGAGCTCATAGAAAAAAGCGACAAGAGCGTTTGAAGGGGAGGCGTTGGAAAGGAGGTAAAGGTCGCCTTACGTAGATAAGCTTATATTTCCACATTCGACTACCGAAAGTGGGCTGGGTGGCGGCGAGAGAACTCTGCGTTGTATCGCCGACGAGCGGTAATACGGGATACCTACCCTTTTACGACGCAAAACCGAACCCGCTGAGATGCATTCAGTAAGAACAGGATGTCCTAACATAAACATAAAGAGAAGGTCGACTTATTTTTCGCATATCTCTGTGCTTAATTATAGCTCGATATTTGCCTAAGTGCGACGTATAACCTAAACCATAGTCAGATGTAATAATACATTTCTTCCTCCACAACTTCTTCTGTAATATTTTTGATTTTGTAATATTTGTTCTTGAGCACTACCTCGCCGTAATCGCGTTCGTAGTTCTCTATAATTCTTTTCATCCGCTCGTCAGCATCTTTAAGCTCCCCCTCAAAAATCGGGAATTCCGTCCTCTCCATTTTCGCTTTCAGCTCCTCACTTGCCTCGAGGTAACATATCACATTCAAACCTCCATACGAAATGCACATGGCTACGCTCCTTCCATTTTTGAAGCTCTCCCTCACAATCTTTACTATCCTTTTCCTATCAAGTGGATTGTTCCTGAATTTTATCCTCTCCGGCAGCATTTTTGGGACTATGACATATTTGACATTTATTCATTTTTATTTATTTGGGGAATGGCATGATATTGCAAGGCTCCAGTGGAAACAAAGGGGGGTGTCTTTGGAGCATTCTCCGTGCCCTAGCGCCCACATTTCCATTGGAAATTCGAACCTCCTTCGAGTTTGCATTTCGACTGGAACCCTATATATAAAAGCATCGCTTCTCGTGGAAATCTCTCACGGCATCTCCTCTACGCGCCTAATAACTTACTTTGTGCCTTTAATATCAATGCGAGGTCTTCCATACTTATCTTTTGGTCTTCAACAGCGTTAGCCACGCTCCTCAAGTCTTCTGCTTCCAAACACTCTAAATCTACAAATATAAGCTCACCTCTTCTCCCCCTTTCCAAATACACTTCTTGAGCGCTTGCGTTTATCAGAATCACGTAGCTTCTTACAACGCGTCCTCTATCCCTTATCACGAGCGTCAGCCCCTCAGGATATACGTCAAAAATTGGGAATTCGACCTTTATGCTCGCATTCATGATTTTTTCCTCCAAAGCCGCCAAGATTGCAAGTTTTTCCGCAGTTCGCTTTTCTATTAAGGCGTTCGTCAAGTTTGCGACCTTGTCCACGTCCTTTAAGACAGCATCGAGCGTTGTGGCGTAAGGCGTCAGCATGTCATAATGTTTACTTATCGTCTTTTGAGCGTCTAGCAGCGTAAGTGTCGTGACTTCGCCCGTTAAAACCTCTTTCAGCTCGTCAAGCTCCGTTTCGTAAGCCTTTACTGCGGGCTCCACCTCTTTTCCTTCTTCCACTGCCCACAAAATTTCAGCAAGCCGCTCCTCGAGGTTTGAGAGGTGGGCGCTCACGAGGGAGTTGTCACCGAAAGCTCCGCAAATACGGCATTTGACGCCATCGAAATATAAATCTAAGGGATAGAGATGGGAGTTTGGGGTGATAATGCCGGTGGCGCCGGCGGTTGCGAGCTTGACGCCCGCGATTACGGAGACGAAAACTATCAATGCCACAATTAAAACTTTCCTTGTGTTCTTCTCCGCGTCATGCTCGCTCATGCCGCCTCGCCTCGAAGATTCGTTGCTGAAGGCTGTGGTAGAGGATGAAACCCTCGGCGGCACGCTGCTCGGTCTTGGCGTCGAACGACACCTCCTTGGAAAGCAGATTGTGCGGCGAGCGGCGGGCGACGACCCTTGCGCTCCCCTTTTCGAGCTTCACCCGCACTTCGCCAGTAACTCGCTCTTGCGTCTTGTCTATGAAGGCGTTCAGCGCCTCATAGAGCGGGTCTATGATCAAGCCGTGGTAAACGAGCTCGCTCCACGCCTTGTCCACGAGTTCTTTGAACCTTAGCTCGTTCCTTGTCAGCACGAGCCGCTCCAAGTCCTTATGCGCCGTCAACAGAATCGTGGCGGCGGGGTGCTCGTAAATCTCTCGGGATTTGAAGCCGAGGACGCGATCTTCGAGGATGTCGGTGCGTCCGACGCCATGCCGCCCGCCTATTTCGTTTAGCCGCCTTATCAACAAGACGCCGTCGAGCGCTTCGCCGTTCAGCGCAACAGGCACGCCACGCTCAAAGCGTATTTCGATGATTTCGGGCTCTCTCGCCTTCTCAGGCGAGACCGTCCACTTGTAAATCTCCTCTGGCGGCTCGAAGTCCGGATCCTCAAGTTCGCCGCCCTCGATGCTCCGGTTCCAGATGTTCTCGTCCACGCTCCACCGCTTCTCCGCAGGCGCTTCAATCCCGTGCTCCCTCGCGTATTCCATCTCTTCCCGCCTCGTCAGATTCAACTCTCGTATCGGCGCTACGACTTTTAGATTCGCAGCTCTGAAGACGGCTTCGAAGCGTAGTTGGTCGTTGCCCTTGCCGGTGCAGCCGTGGGCAACTGCGTCCGCATTCTCCTTTAAGGCGACTTCCACCACCTTCCTCGCAATCAGCGGTCTTGCAATCGCCGTCCCAAGCACGTAACCCTCGTAGCAGCCGTTCGCCTTTATCAGCGGAAAGATATAGTCGTAAACATATTCTTCCTTTGCATCCATCAAGATGTGCTTGTCACTCAGCCGCGATCCTCGCGCTCTCGCCTCTTTTATGTCGGCAGGGGGCTGCCCGATGTCCACGGTCACCGCTATGACCTCGTCGAAGCCATAGCGCTCCCGTAACAGCGGTATGCAAACCGACGTGTCCAGCCCGCCCGAATACGCAAGCACTACCTTCATCTTTCCATCATCCCCTGCGCTCCCTCTTAAAGCCTGTATTCCTCCACGAGAGGCTTCGGCGGCAATACGAACACCGCCCTGAACTTCTCTGGGTCTTCGACCATTTCCTTCAGCTGCTTCTTCGTCATTTCCAACCCCTCCTTCACGTAAAGCGTCTCCACAGACTCTTTAATCTTGTTTGCCAGCTCTTTAAGTTTCTCCATCGCAGCATCTTCGTGCCGTTCGCAGTTCTCAGGGCAGCAGCGCCGTATTGTGTTCAACGCCTCCAGATATTCCAAGGCGGCGTTCTCGTTTAGGGCGGCGAGTTGCTCCTCAAAGCACCTCTTCAGTTCCTCGGTGCTCACCTCTTTGAACATCGGTATCGGACGGGCACCGCTTTTCACAGCAAGTATTAAAGCGACGTTTTGGAGATACTCTTGATAGGCGGCGTCTATGTCGTCCCGGGCGTTTGCGCTGTATATTATCTTCTGTTCTACGTTCTCAGCTGTTCGGCAAAGCTTGCAATACCTCTCGAAACGCTCTAACGCTTGGTAGAAATTTATGACCCCCTCTAAAGGCATATCTATTTTCACATACATCCCTCCGACAGCTTCAGCACGCCCTTCCATGCTCGCCGCCTTAGATTACCATAGTCTTACATAAATAACTCTCTACCCCAGATTCTTCGTCGAGCTTACAGGAGCCCATTTATATGGGACTTTCCCGAGTTTGAAAAGCAGTAGGGCGGAAGCCCGTGCGAGGCTTTCCAGCAAGAACGCCACGAGCAACTTCGGCAGCTCTTTCATCTCCACCATTTCAAAAGCCTCTATGAGGATAGCTTTGACGGAAACCGTAGAGGGGACGTAGCCGCTTATCTCTCGTAGCTGCAAATGCCCGATATGCACTCTTATCCTCTGCCTCAGAAACTCACGAACGCTCTCTGGACCCCTCATCAACGACGAAACGTCGCTCTGGACGATTTCGTAGCCACGCTGCCGCACCTCCTGCTCCACGAAAAGATCGTCGTTTATTAAACCCTCAGGCAGTTCCCCGACGAGCGACGGCCGCACCACATAAAACTCACCGGTGAGTTTTGCGTCTTTACGGGAAATGCGGAAGTGTAGCTCCCAGAGCAAGTGAGAGGCGAAGCCGCAGAGCGTCCGCCTGTCGTTCGTCGGAAGTGGGCGTCCACTCACCGCGCCCACCCCTTCCCCAAGATGCGTTAATAGTTTCCTGATGCCGCCTCGCTCTGGTAAATTGTCGGCAGAAAGCATCACAAGGGCGTCCTTATCTCGGGCCTCTCTCAAGATGATATTCACGGCGGCGCTCTTGCCACGCCGCTCTGGCTCTCGTATATGCTTTATTTTTCGACTTTTTTTGCAAAATTCCGCCACAATCTCATCAGTTCTGTCGGTGCAGCCACTTGTAACCACTATTATCTCGTCAACGCCCTCGTCAAGGAGTCTCCCCAACAATCTCCCGATGTTCGCCTCTTCGTTGTATGCGGCGACGCCTACCGCTACGTTCATCTCTCAATTATTTCGTCAGTGAAATTATATACAAATACCAAAATGCAAGTGGTGGCGCAGATGGACCTGGGGCTGGGAGACATGGTTGTAATCGTTACGGGCGGGGCCTCCAACATCGGCAGGGCAATTGCTTTGGGCTTCGCTGATGAAAAGGCGAACGTCGCAATTTTCGATATTGACGAGCCGCAAGGGCGAAAAGTCGTAAGTGATTGCTTGGAGCGAGGTGCGAAGAGCGCCGTTTACATAAAGTGCGACGTCTCCGACTACGAACAGGTAAGAAACGCCGTGAAGCAAGTCGTTGATAAATACGGGAGGATTGACGTCCTCGTGAACAACGTCGGCTGGAACGTGGACCAGCTCTTCTTGGAAGAGACGCCTGAGAAGTGGGATAAGGTCATCAACATTAACTACAAAGGCATGATTTACTGCACGAGAGCCGTTCTCGAGAAGATGGTGGAACAGAAGAGCGGGAACATCGTGAGCATCGGTTCAGATGCCGGACGCATGGGCGAATATATGGAAGGCGTCTACGCCGGGTGCAAAGCGGCAATCATTGGGCTGACGAAGACTCTCGCTCGTGAGGTTGGGCGTTATGGGATTCGATTGAACGTCGTGTGCCCGGGCCTTACTCTCCCCAAAAACTGGGAACAAGACGTAGGTGAGAAAAGCCTCTGGCACAGCAAGGAGATGCAAGAGCGGTTCGTGAAGCCTGAAGTCTTAGAGAAGATAAAAAAGGTATATCCACTGCGGAAGATAGGCACGCCCGAAGACGTTGCGTATGCGGTTCTTTTCCTTGCATCGGACAAGTGCGCCGGACACATCACCGGCCAGACGCTCAGCGTAAGTGGCGGCTACACCACGTTCTGACGCATTTAGAAAACTTTATTTCTATCCTTGGGAAAGGGCAAAAGTGAGGAGCCATGGAGTTCGAACTGACAGAAGAGCAGAAGGATATTAAAAATGCTGCTCGGGAGTTTGCGGAGAAGGAATACGACGAGACACGATTCAGGGAGCTAGACGAGAAGGAGGAGTTCCCGCTCGACATCTGGAAGAAGGCGTGCGAACTGGGCTTCGTCGGGCTTCACTGGCCTGAGGAATACGGTGGGCAGGGGCTCGGCTACCTCGACGGCGTTCTGGTGATGGAAGAGTTTGCGCGGGTGGACGTGGGGATGACATTTACGTTAGCCACGATTTTCGGCGCCGACATCATCTACCTCTTCGGGAGCGAAGAGCAAAAACAGAAATATCTGCCGCCGCTGTGCAAAGGCGAATGGATTTGTGGCGGCGCCTTCACCGAGCCCGACGCCGGCACGGACCTTTTAGCGGCAAAGACGTCAGCAGTGCTCGACGGTGATGAATGGGTAATCAACGGCAACAAGATGTTCATCACGAACGGCACGCATGCAAACTTCTTCGTGACGCTTTGCCTCACCGACCCCGATGCGCAGAAGCGCAGCGCACGGCACAGCATCATCATCGTGGAGACCGACCGCCCGGGTGTGGAGCGCAGCAAGATTCATGGAAAGATGGGCATCCGCCTCTCGGATACTGCAGAAATCGCATTCAAGGACGTCAGAGTCCCAAAGGAGAACCTCGTCGGGAAACGGGGTGCCGGCGCCCGACAGACGCTCACGTTCTTCGACATTGGAAGGATATGGGTTGCTGCGCAAGCCGTCGGCGCCGCTCAGGGCATCCTTGAGAAGACTATCGAGCATGTGAAGACGCGGCAAACGTTCGGCATGCCCGTAGCATGGAACCAGGACATTCAATTCAGACTTGCGAAGCACGCAACGTGGATAGAAGCCTGCAGAGCGTTACTTTATAAGGCGGCGTGGAGGATTGACAAGGGCGACTTCGACCCGACGCTTTCGGCAATGACAAAGTGGTATGCCGCCCGCATGGCGGTCGAGGTCATTGACGACTGCCTTCAGATGCACGGCGGCTACGGTTACATCAATGAATACCCCATAGAAAGAGCGTATAGGGATGTCAAAGTTCTCGAAATCTATGAAGGTGTCAGAGAAGCGGAGCTGATGACCATAGCAAGGTCCCTCCTCGCTTAATTTTTTACTTCTATTTTTTATCCAACTCTTTTCTGCCCGCCCACCGCTCCTATTTTTGGTTTATCATTCTGTGTCTGAAGACTTCAACCTTACCATTCCAACTATTTACAGTAAGTATTGAGGGTTGCCAGCGCCTGAAATAACGCATCGCAATTTCCTCAGGGTTATAGCGTCTTTTCGCATTCCTCTCGTTCATGGCATCCGTCAAAGATTTTTATTCGGAATTTGGATTTATCTCGTGAAGGGGCCTGCAAATCTCTTAAAGGCAATATCGTCTACGTAGAGAAGCGGATTAAAGAGACGGCATTAGCTCCTTAAACTTGTAAGTAGTTGGTCTGGAGCGCATTTATTACGCTTTCATTGCTATATCTCACGTATACCCTTTGCACCATTCATCATCCAGACGACGAAAGGATATATTTATCCTATCCAGTCCAACAGCGTTTGCTTCCTTGATGGGATACTAATCCTCTCAGAGAGCCTATCATTACAAATATGCCCGTGCACTAGCCATCGCTTTTAAGGAGTTAATAACTTCAACATCTCTTCACCTCACCACTTGCAGTCCCAGTTACATTCCCAAGGGTGGATAGTGATGGTATGTTTAAACAGGGCGTCTGTCAGTTTAAGCTCGTATTCGTGCTTTTGGATATATATTGTTCTCGTCCTCCTTCAAAATTGCATCTGCGATGTTAGTCGGATTGAGTTTTTAAGGGGTTGTCGGCAGCGGCGGCACCGAGGGTGGCGCTCGCTTTGATGAACGCGCGCCTGTCCATTCTAATCATATTCTGCAACAGAGACCTCTTTCCGTCCCTCCCGCAGAAGCCAATGCTACCGTGCTTAAGGTCCCTGCCGACGTATCCACGCTCTTTAAAAATCAAAAGATAGGGAAGAATTACCAGATGTTCCACATGAAGGCATCGAGGATGTTGTCCACAATGTTGTAGCTGAAGTTCAGCCTGATAAAAGGGCGCCGATACCGATAGTGATGCGTCGAATGCCACGCCCATAGCCGCCAAAGCTCTGTTTCTGAGAGGATGTGGGTTGTTAGCGCAAGCCATGGCTCTTCCTTGTGCGTGCGCCAGATATCCGGGGGTGCGAGCGGGCGGCACTCCTCGGCGCCGAAAACCTCCCCGTAGACCGCGTGCCCGCTCTTGAGCCGAAGCGGCTTTATCACGAGCGGGTAGCGTATTTGCTGCCGTGTGTTCCTCGAAAGCAC
>NZ_JBMXYC010000057.1:0-16278 GCF_053996935.1 Candidatus Alkanophaga liquidiphilum | reverse complement strand
GCCTGAGATGCTTCGGGCACGAACAGTGCGCGACCGTCATCGATAAAATAAAAGCTATAGAGGGCGTCGAGCACGTGAGCACCCACCTCGTGCTCAGAACCTTCAAGGAGGAGCCGTATGTGGGATTGCAATCGCATCGGCTTACGTCTTAACGCTTAAGACCACCACTTACCAAGCACGCTTGCATCCATGACGAGTGGAGAAACTTAAACTTAAGCACCCGCTCGGCGAGTTGCTTGCAGTTGGTGGTTTAATCGACGCAATCGTTTTGCAATCGCACGTTTCCAGAGCGGAGGCACGTTGAGCGGAGAAGAGACGTGGAAAGGCGATCGTCGGCCTTAACGGAGAAACTGGAAATGTTAGCAGAAAACAGATGAAAAGTCGCCACAGTCGTCGGTTGCTCTAATCTGATTAGCAGCAGGCACGATATCATCATCGAACTGCTGGTTGAACCACCCTCACTCTTAGCCGTGGTTTTTTGCATGTTTACTCCGACCCGTTCGTCAGCGGCTCCGGACTCGTCGCGAAGCTCCTGACTAAGACGCTGCCGACCGGCGGGAGACCCTTCGTGGAGAGAGCCCCACAAACGCTGCGGAAATCATGAAAAGACACATCGCAGAGAAGATAAAAGAGCTGAAGTTGGAATAGAGGGCTTGTTAAGATAAGGTGCGGAGGATTTGAAAATGAATTTATATTCCTAGGTTTAAGTAACACCCATGGAGTCCATCTTGATTTTAGGGGGCGGGGCTGCGGGCACCGCAATCGGAAACAAGCTTGCAAGGGAGCTTCGCAGGGAAATCGCCAAGGAAGAGGTCGAGATAACAATTCTCGACAAGAGCGACGTCTTCCAGAACCCGGGGGTTTTTACCTTTATCCCCTTCGACCTCTACACCAAGGAGGACGCTCTTAAACCGAGAAGAAAGCTTCTTAGTCCGAGAGTGAAATGCTTCTTTGGTGAAGACGGAGAAGTGACGAAAATAGATATTGGAAGCAGGGAAGTAGCTGTCAAGAGCGGCAAGAAGTATTCCTACGATTACCTCGTCGTCGCTACGGGTTGCAGACACGATTTGAACGCCGTTCCTGGGCTTTCCGCTGATTACAACTCGTTTTACACTCTGGAGGGCACTTTGAAGCTTAGAGAGAAATTAAAAGCGCTCAAAGGGGGCAAAATAGTAATAGCAACGCCAAGGATGCCAATTTCCTGCCCTGGGGCGCCAGGGAAGTTCACAGTGATGCTCGACGACTACCTGCGGCACGTTAGGGGTGTGCGTGAGAATTTCGAAATCTCCTTCCTCTGGCCGGTAGAACTCATAGGACCTCCCGCTTACAATGCCAACATCAGCGAGATTTTCGACGAACGCGGAGTCGAAGTATCACGAAACTTCAAGTTCGCTTCCGTAGATGCTGGAAAAAAAGAAGTAGTTTCTGCTGATGGAGAGCGCATCAAATATGATTTACTTGTGGTTGCTCCTCCACACAGGGCGGCTGAAGCTCTTGAAAATTCTGGGATGACGGACGAAAAAGGCTGGGTTCCCATCGAACGCTATACTCTCCAATACCAGCGGGGAACAAAGACCTACGACGAGGTTTACGTCGCCGGCGACACAGGACCCGCCGAAATCCTGAAAACTGGAATCGGAACGCATTACCAAGCAATGGTCGTCGCTCAGAACCTGATAAACGATATCACGGGCGTCGAAGCAATGGCAACCTACAAAGGGGAAACAGGATGCCCGTTCGTTGGAGAAATTTACTCGGATGCGACGAAAGGCGTCGCCTTCATCCCTTCGTGGACATACAACAGACCGCCGGAGCCGTTTAAGCCTTCAAAGCTCGGTTGGCTCGTCTACCGCTCTTACTACTATCTGTATTGGGAGATGAACGCAAAGGCTCTAATGTAAGGTGGAAAAATGTCTGAAAAAGTTATGTTGGAGCTGGAGTCTGCGGACGCTGAGACGCTAAGCGAGCTTCTCAGCATCATCCGTCTGATTCAGAACTACATGAACGACCAGGTGCTCCAAGACGTTTCGAAGTTGGCTTCGACGACTCTGAAGCTTCTGAACGCCATCGCAAGCACTGACCTCGTGGACGTGCTCGAGCGTAGCATGCAGGACCCTGAGCTTGACAAAGCGTTGCTGAACCCCCCTAAAGTTGCGGGCTTCTGGGCGATGATGCGAGCGTTAAAGGACGAAGACGTTCAGAGAGGTATGGGTATAATGCTGGCGCTCCTTAAAGCTCTGGGAAAGGCAGCCTTCACCCTGAGGGAGTAGCGCGGAGTGGAAAGATAGGAGAGGGGCTTGTGAACGTGAACAAGTTGGGAGCGGCAAAAGGCACGCTCGTCGAAAAGGTGGTGAAAGCGAACTTCAGGGGAGAAACGATAGAGGTTGGTCTCTACCTTGCGATGGCTCGGCAGGCTCAGCGTGAGGGTTACCCCGAAATTGCGGAGGTTTTGAAAGCAATTGCCTGGGATGAGGCTCAGCACGCTGCCCGTTTCGCAGAACTCCTCGGAGAAATCGGAAGCACGAAAGAAAACCTTGAAATGATGCTTAAGGGGGAAATCGCCGCCAACAAGGAGAAGTGGGAAGCAGCGGTGAAAGCAAAGGAAGCAGGCGTTGACGAAGCTCACGACTTCTTCGACGAGAGTTCGAGAGACGAAGCGAGACACGCGGAAGCACTCAAAGGACTGCTGAAGAGGTATTTCGGGTAGCTCGCAGCGTCGTAGATTCATTCTCGATGGTCAAAGCTTTGATTCCATTTTCTCCTTTTTACTCACAGTCCTTTTTTATTTCGAGCCATTGAAGTCTTTGTTAAAAGAATGGATTTCTTTAATTCGCCCATCAAAACGAAAACAATGGTGTCGCTCCTCCAGTTTACCGCCTTGTCCATTACAACGTCGAGCGCCGCCCTCTTACAATCCTTCTTGAAAACGCCGGGGACACGCACGTTCCTCGCCGTCAGCAAGGACGCCTCGCCTTCAAGCGGCAGGTAGGCTTTGAGAGAGTTCGCCACTTCTGCAAGCTGAATGATGACGATTTGCTCTCTCCGTTCATCTTGACGATGCCCTTATCTCGTTCTTTTATTTCTTGCGTGTAAGGTTTCAGCGCCTTTTCGGCTTTAAAAGCATGCACGGAAAGCTTACGTCAACGAATCTCATAAAGCACTCTCTTCGCTTTGACGATAGAGCGCTGAAACTCCGAAGCATCTGCGTGGATGCAAAGAAACAAAACAATCTTCGTTTTACTTAGGAGTATGCCAGAGTACTTCGTGGGGTGCATGAAATGCGGCGCCGACTACGAGCGTGCCGCCGTCGTTTACACCTGCGAGTGTGGCGGGCTTCTCGACATTAAATATGAGTATTCGACAGTGGACGCTAAAAGCATAACAAGAAGCAGTGAGCTCGGTGTCTGGAAGTATCGGGCGTTATTGCCGTTCGAAGACGGCGTTCTCAAGCTCGACGGTGAGGGCGGCACGCTTTCACCAGTGACGACGAGAGAGGGAAACACGCCGCTTTACAAATGCGAGCGGCTCGCCGAGAAACTGGAAATGACAGAGCTTTACGTGAAACACGAAGGACTCAACCCAACAGGCTCTTTCAAAGATAGGGGCATGACCGTCGGCGTGACAAAGGCGTTGGAGCTAAAAATGACGAAGGTGGCGTGCGCCTCCACCGGGAACACGTCGGCGTCGCTTGCCATATATGCGGCTCGTGCAGGAATTCCGTGCTATGTGCTCCTCCCTAAGGGGAAAGTGGCGCTCGGCAAGGTCGCACAAGCCATCATGCACGGCGCAAAGGTCATCGCCATCAACGGGAATTTTGACGACGCCCTCCGTATCGTCCGTGAGCTTTGCGAGGAGCTGCGCATCTACCTGCTCAATTCCGTCAATCCCTATCGCTTAGAGGGGCAGAAAACTATAGCTTTTGAAATTACAGAGCAATTAGGCTGGCGTGCACCTGACAGAGTTGTTCTACCAGTGGGCAATGCCGGGAACATCAGCGCTATCTACAAAGGCTTCTGCGAGCTTCGGGAGCTTGGTATTTTGGACAGCACGCCGAAGATGACTGGAATTCAAGCGGTGGGAGCAAAACCTGTCGTGGATGCAATAAGGAGCGGGAGCGCAGAGATAATGCCGGAGCCGCAGCCTGAAACGATAGCATCGGCGATAAGGATTGGAAATCCGGTGAATGCGCCGAAAGCATTGCGTGCAATAAGAGATTCAGGCGGCACCGCCGAGGCGGTAACCGATACCGAGATCATAGAGGCGCAGAAGGAGCTTGCGCGGCTCGAGGGCATCGGCGTGGAGCCAGCGAGCGCAGCGTCGCTTGCTGGCTTGAAGAAGCTTTTAGAGTTGGGAGTTGTGGAGAGGGACGAGACTGTGGTGTGCGTCACGACCGGACACCTGCTGAAGGACCCCGAAGCGGTGTTAAAGGCGTGCGAGCCGCCTGTCGAGGTCGAGGCGGATGTTAACGCTGTCAGGAAGCTGTTGATTCTGCCAACGCTGGCGGCGTTTTAATTGCATATAGAGGAACTTGCACGCCACGGCACAAAAATCAGACCTCAAATACCGGCGGGCTTTCCCTTTTATGTCTCGCCCGTTCCATCATTTCCTGCACTCGCCGCACCTCGCTCTCGTCGCAGCCTGAGAGGTCGCCGGTTTCCAGAGCCACCAAAATATTGTCAAGCGTCTCGTAGCTCATTCCGAGTTCGCCCTCGTCGGTCTGTCCTGCCCAAAGACCAGCTGATGGCGGCTTCTCGATGATTTCTTGAGGGACTCCGAGCGCCTGTGCGAGCCGCCGCACCTCAGTTTTTAAAAGTCCACCTAGCGGTAGGAGGTCCACACCGCCATCACCATATTTCGTAAAGTAGCCAACCAAGAGCTCGCTTTTGTTCCCGGTGCCGACGACAAGGTAGTTCAGCTTGTTTGCAAAATAGTAAAGAACGAGCATCCGAAGGCGTGGCTTCAGGTTCGCCGCCGCAATGTCGGCTTCGCCATCATATTCACGAGATTCAAGCATTCTGAAGAGCGATGCGAAAATCGGCGAAAGGTCAACCGTTCGGGTTTTGATGTCGAACTTTTCGGCGACGAGCTTTGCGTGCGCCACGTCCCTCGGGTCGCTGAAGCATGGTAGGATCAGCCCAAGCGTCGCATCTGGAAAAGCCCTCTTGCAAAGGACCGCAGTGACCGAAGAATCTACACCGCCGCTCATCCCGACAACGACGCCACGAGCGCCCGCCACTTCAACCTGCTTCCTAATCCAGCCACTTATCCTCTCTGCCAGCTCTGCCTCACGCATCTTATAAAGTTAAAAGCAGACTTGTAAATAAATAATTCGACGGAAAACGGTAAGACCAGGCAGCTGCCCCCTGTGGCGGCTTGACAAATCTCTTTAACGAACGTCAGCGGTAAGACATGCATACTCTCCCCATGGAAGAAACATGCGTTACTTCCAAGCGCTGTAACGTGCAGCCCTGAGGCATCTCAGCGTATTTTACCCTTTTTAGCACTACTTTCTGAGCATGCCGATTATGTCTTTCAGGCGTGCTTCTTTCTCTCGTATCTCCTTCTCTTTTGCCTCGATTATCTTTTTCGTGTCTTTGTCGTCGAGCCCGCCGAGTTTTGTGAGCACATTTATTAGCTTACGGTGTCGCTCTACGTATTTCCTCGTCATCACATACTCGCTTGCGATTTCGTTGCTTATTGACCTTAACTCGCCTACTACGTCTTTTATCTCTTTTTCTCTCTCTAAAATGTCTCTTACGCACCTCAGTATATCTTCCTTGGTAAATGGTTTGACTATGTAGTTCTCGATGTTTTCTATGATCTCGCTGGCGACAGTCTCCGGTGTCAACGGGACGACAGTCAACATGCACACAGGAATTTCTCTTAGTGCTTCTTCACTTTTAATGCGGTTGAGCGTCTCCCACCCATTTATAGGCTCCATCATTATGTCTAAGAGTATAAGGTCCGGGCGCTCGTCCGTGCTTTTGAGCATATCAAGGCACTCGACGCCGGAATATGCGTGCGCAACTTCGTAGCCCTCTTCCTCTAAAATCTTTCTTACCATCTCAACAATGTCCGGGTCATCGTCCACTATCATTATCTTCTTTCTCATAATGCCCCCTTTCATTTCATCCCTTTTTCTTTATTAAATCTGTGCCTGATTATAGAGTGTTTATCTATCTGGGCGGGTCGGAGCACGGTGGCAATAGCGGCTCAGAGGGGGCGGATAATGGCAAGGTCCTAAAGGTACTTAGGCACCGTTTCACGCGCGGTGGCAGGAAATGTAATACCCTAGTCATGTGTGCTATGCCCCCGGCAGATGGGCGGGTCGCAAGCGTTGGTCGAAACAAATATTGAAATGCCGAGCATTAATTAGTGTAACTCAACAGAAAACAGAAATGTTGAAATGATGAGATACTGATGCCGGGCTCTACCGAATTACCAGCGCACGACGACTCTCAGAAGGTAGGCAACAACGGCAATCACACACGCTGCAAAGCCTGCCGTCACCAGCGCTTGATACCTATATTCGAAAAGACTGGCGACCGCGCTCACGACCGAAAAGTAGAAGTGGAACGTCGCAACGAGCAGTAAGAGCATCAAAATGACGAGAACGCCGAGCCTGAAATATCTGAGCAGTTCGTCACCACGCCGCACTTCAGCTTTCGCCTCAACCTTGCTTTTGTTAATTCCCTCTTTTACCGCCTCTTTTACTACTTCTTTTTCACTTGCCACGCCCCATCACCCCCTTTAACAGGAACAACGCTGCTAAGAGCGACCCCACTGCCGTTACACCCTCGAAGCCCGCAGGCATCGGCGGTGTAGGATGGCGTTCGCCCCCACCCACGTCCCTTGGCGCCTTAAGCGGTTCAATTCTAGATTGCTGCTGTGAGGGGATGAAATATGAGATTTCGACGGCTGGCGAGACTTCCATGGTTTCCTCTTCAGCTCTGACGGCAATTGTTCGGTTTGCGAAGGGACTGAGGGCGACGAAACCACTACCTTCCTTTATTATCTGCTGTTCCTGCCAAATTTGGGTTTCGACGACGTAGTCACGCCCGTTGAGCAAGTGGAGCGTCGCATGCCGTAGGCTCGTGCTTTCCTTAGGCAGAAGCCCGAGGTCAAGCCACTGCCGTGCGGTTATGAGCTTTGTCTCGTTGTCCCGTGCTTTTACGAGCGCTCGCAAGCCGCTGACGTCGCTGCCGAGATTGTCGATGTAGAGCGTGACATTTATCGCCGCATACTCCTTACCGCCAACGCTTTCGACAGATTCCACGTAAAAGTCCATAACTCTAAGCGAGAGCCTTGCGTGCTCCGGCGGCTCTAACGCCTCGAGTCCTCTGATGTAAACTTCGTAATCACCGATGCTCTTTTCGTCCTCGATGAGCACGAGGCGGATGCGGTAGTCGCCATGCCGCTCCACGCATATTAATACGCTGGCTGCCTTCGTCTCTTCTTTTTTCAGGATGCCGACGTCGGTCCTATTGGTGGCGACGAGGAGGTTCGTCCTCGCATCGAAAGCTTTCACGAAAAGTTTAATGTTGCCACTGCTCGTGCCCCAATTGTCGAGGTATGCAGTGATGTTGAGCGCTGCCGTCGAAGCGTTAATGGCTGCAGCTGCAACGTCCACATCTTTAATAACAACGGCTGACGGCGCCTCGTAAAGCCCCTCGCCGACCGTCGCAACGAGAGCTACGAGCACAAAGAATGCTAAAACCACCAACAGTGCTACTAATAAGTCCTTATCCATCACTTCTTGCTTGTAAGGAGCGGCTTAAATATCTTTCTTTGACTTCTAACGGATTCGTAATGTAATCGATAAAATTAAGCTTTTTGAAACTTAACGGCTGTTAGGGATGCAAGATGTTTAAGTGGTGGTTACTGGGCTTTGCGCTGATGCTGCTTGGCATACTGATCATATTCGTGGGCACGCTCTACGAGGGCTACAAGGCGGTGCGAGAGGGGCGTTACTGGCACGAGCACGGGCGTGAAGGAGTGGGCGAGAGCTGGGAAAATACTACGGGAGGCAGGGCGGCGGGCGTCGTGATGATAGGACCGTTTCCGATAGTCTTCGGGACTGACGTGGCAGCGGTGAAGCTCGCAATCATGCTGACGATTGTGCTAATGATTGTTGCGTTCATTCTACTGCTGCTGTCCGTGCGGCTTTTTTAAGTGATGAACATGAAAAGGGAGATACAGATAATCATTGGCTTGCTGATATTTGCGCTACTCTTTTACAAAATAGACGTAGAGGAAGTTCTTGCGGCTTTCAGTAGGGTGAGTTTGCCGTATTTCGGGCTTGCCGCCGCCTCTTATTTCTGTTACGACGTGTTCATGGCGTTCCGCCTGCACTACCTACTGTCGAAGCTCAGGGTGCGCAAAATAAAGAGCTCTTTTAAGGATTCGTTTTTTGCGCACATGGGCGGGATGATAGCGTCCGACGTAACACCTGCGAGGAGTGGTTACCTTTTGACGCCTTATTTTTTGAGGAAGGGCGGGAACGCAAGCATTACAGAGGGGTTCGCCGCCATCCTGGCGCCGCAGGGCTTCGAGTTCGTGATGAAGGTTTTTGGTGGCTTCCTCGGCTTTCTGTTTTTCATCTCCGCTCTTGACTCAAGCTTGCTCGTGCCTCTGAGCGTTGCCGCTGCCGTGTTCCTCATAATCGGCGTTATGACTCTCACGGCTCTCTGGACGAAAGAAGAACTTTCTTCGTCACTGTTATTTAAAATTCCAGTGCTGAAAAGGTTCGGCAGTGGATACAACAGGATTAAAGACTTGAGTTTTGAAATTAAGAGCGCCCTGCCCGCTATATTTGCGATATATATGGCGTGCTGGCTGCTCATGGGGCTGCAGTGGTTCTTCTTGGCTAAGGCGCTTGGCACTAATTTGTCGTTTGTCGCATGCTTCCTCCTGCATCCGCTGATAACGCTACTTGCTTTCGTGCCGCTGACGCCTGCAGGCTTCGGAATAATGGAAGGCGGCACCGCCGCCGTCTTCCACATGCTCGGCGTTAACGTCGGCGTCGCACTGACGTTCTCGCTGCTCGTGCGGATTAATTGCATAATCGTGGACGCCATCGGGCTGAGAATGTTTTTCTGAAGTTTTTTATTCAGGCGTCTTAAACATTAGAGCATGGCAGGAATTGAGGTGAAGTGGGTATTTCTGGGGACGCTGATAATGATAGTTGTGGTAATAACCCTCGGCATCTTGCTGGGCGGCATCATCGGCGGCTTCGCTGGCGTTCTTGGTTATCTCGTCGGCGGCATGCTCATAGGTAGACTCTCCGCGGGCAAGACCATTTTGGAGGCGGGAATTGCAGGCGCATTTACGGTGCTAATAGGCGCCTTTGCTCTTCTGCGTGCGGGCGAGATCCCTGCGAGCGTCGTCGTCATGGCATCGTTGCTCGGCTTCCTGATAGCGCTGCTCGGCGGGTGGCTCGGCGAGAAGTGGCAAGAGGCTGCAGAAAAATAGTTACTTGTGCTCCTACAAAGTGCTCTGTGCTGGTAGGTAGGACGCCCTAACGCTGGGGCGGCGGTGGGCTAAAGCTCCAGCTTCAGAACCTTCTGGGCGTTTTTGACGAATACCTTTTCGAGGACTTCGGGCTTGTAGCCTTGAGATTCCCAATCTTGGAAGAGGCGTTCGTAGCTGAACCACGGGTAGTCGGAGCCGAACATCACTTTGTTCTGGAGGCGAGTATTGATTTCTCGTTTGAAGCTTTCGTCAAAGTAGCGGGGCAGCCAGCCGTGCAGTTCGTTATACACGTTACCCTTGTGGATGAGGACAGAAGCCATCTCCCTATCAAAAGGCCATGCATAATGAGCGCATATTATCTTAAGCTTCGGGAAGTCCGCAGCGACGTTATCCACGTGTGGGATTGGGCGTTCCGTCCAGAGTTTGATGCCCCAGCCGCCGGGCTGCCCGGAGCCGTAGGCAAGGTGCCCGACCCAAATTTTGATGGGAACGTCGGCGTCCTCGCAAACTTCGTAATACGGATACCAGCGATAATCGTCAGCAGGGATGCCTGTGAAAGCACCGCAGACTGCCATACCAAACGTCTTAAGGTCGTAGATGCAACGCTCCAGTTCCTTCACTCCCGCACGCCCCCAGTCCGGGTCAAGAGCGACCCAGGCGCCGACTATCACGTCAGGATACTTTTTTATCAGCTCGCCTGCGTAGTCGTTCTGCCTTTTTATTTCGTTGAGATCTTTCCAGCCGACAGACTTATACCCACCTGCCCATACCACGCCGCAGACGTCAGCGCTCTTCATTCCTCCTATCCACTCTTCCTCGCTCATTATCACCTTGTCAGACGCCCTAAAATACTTCATCAGAATGTCAAACCGCTCTTTGTCCTTAAAGGGAATTCTGCCCTCGACGCCGATTTGCACCTGCAGGTCTATCGCCTTCACCATGTTTTTCTCTTAACTTTTTGATTAAGATAAATAATGATGTTTTTAAGTGCAAGTAGTCCTGCCTTTATTGTGGACACCATGCTAGGTGGTTTTGCAGGCGTCTCTCGTAATTCCCTCAACCCCCATGCTACCGAAAAGTTTTTCAGGCTGAGAGAGGAACAAAAAAGAGGGGAGGTAGGTGTCGGGATTGCCGAGTGGTTAAGGCGGCAGGTTGCTAACCTGCTTCCCCAAAGGGGAACGGGGGTTCGAATCCCCCTCCCGACGCTATGATCGAGGAGCTTTTGAAGCGGGGGGTTTTGAAGTTTGGGGAGTTCCGGTTGAAGTCAGGGCGGCTCAGTCCCTACTTCTTCAACGTCGCAGCGCTGAACGATGGTGCAGGCTTACGGCTCGTCGCTGATGCCTTTACGGAGCTTATTTTTAAAGAGCGTCTACATGAGCAGTTTGATGTGATTTTAGGCGCAGCCTACAAGGGAATCCCGCTTGCCGCCGCCATCGTGCTCTCACTTGCGGAACGTGGCGTGAACAAGCGCTTCGCATATGATAGGAAGGAAGTAAAAAGCTACGGCGATGCCGCCGACCACCTTTTCGTCGGAAATATTCGCAACGGGGACCGCATCTTGCTCGTCGACGACGTCATAACATCCGGAGAGACGAAGCTCAAGCTCGTGGAGCAGCTGAAAAATGTAGCAGATGTCAAAGTCGCCGCCCTCCTAATATTCTTCGACAGAGAAGAGACGACGGACCGCTCTGGAATTAGTGCCGTCGAAGTCTTAGAACGACACGGCATAAGGGTTTACAGCGTGCTGCAGGCTTCTAAAGTATTTAAAGAGCTAAGAGCTGTAGGCAAGCTCGAAGATGAAAATTTTGCGAGGATTAAGGAGTATTTTGAGAAATACGGATGCGTGAGGCTTTAAGTTAAAGCGAGATGGCGAGCCTTTTGTTCTTCTCAGGTTCGTAAAAAGTTTCGGCGTCCTCCTTGTAGGTTTTCAGAAGGAAGTGCGTGTTCGTCTCATTGACCTGTTCGAGCGGGGCGATTTTGGCAGCGACGAAGTGCGCAATCTCCTTCATCGAGTCGCCGCTCACCATGACTTGGAGGTCGTAATCGCCGGACACGAGATACACGGAACGCACTTCCGGAAAGCGGGCGATACGCTCGGCGATGGAGTCATAGCCCTTCGCACGCTCTGGACTCACCTTCAAATCTATGATTGCATAGACCTTCTCGACGCCCGCCTGCTCCCAGTTGATTACTGCCTTGTATTTTCGGATGACACCTCGCCTCTCAAGCTCAGAAATGGCTTTTTTTACGTCATCCTCGCTGACGCCGAGCATCGCCGCAATATCGGCTTCGCTCGCCTTCGCATCTTTTTCTAAAATTTTCAGCAATTCCTTCTTAATATCATCGTCCATAATACCACCAGTGACCTCCTCCCTCCATTGGAGGGCATCCGCCGGATGCACGAGGTTGGGGAGTGTGCCTGATATGGCGCTCCCCTTCGAGCTGGGTCACGACAGCTCCTACCGTGAGCATGTAGCCCACGGCTCGTTTCAGTATGTTCTTGGCTCCGTTCACATCCGCATTAACCTGATAGCCGCAATCCTCGCAGATGAAGACGCCGGGTCTTTCCGTTCGCAGCGAGCCGCAGCGGGAACACTGCTTCGATGTGTTGTGCTCCGGAACTTCTATGACTAGGATGCCCCTCTCCAACGCCTTATACTTGATGTACTCCTTCAGACGGTAGAACGGCATGGAATTGACCTTCCTGTTCGCCTTTTTCCCTTTATGGTTCTTCCTGACGCCGCTCAAGTCGCCTATCGCTATTATGGCGTCGTGCCTCTCCGCCTCTTCAACGATATCCTTCGCTATCTTGTGCAGCTCGTCATTCACAACTCTCTTCTCCTTGCGCCCGATCTTCTTTATCGCCCTCTGCTTCTTCTCCCTTCCGAGCTTTCTCCTTAACCAGAAGTATTTTCCTCTAACCGCCCTCACTTTTCTGCCGTAGAACTTCGGTTTGCTGCGGTGCCGTGCCACCGACACGGCTACCCAACGAGCTCCCACGTCTATCGCGATGATGGATGCGTATTCTTTCTTCAGCTCGACATCCTTCTTGACTGCGACGTGAAGGTAGAATTCTCCGCCCTTCCTGACGAGCAGAGACTCACATACATCCCACTCCTCGAATTTGAAAGGCTGATGAGCAAGTGCAACCTTAACGCCTCCTCTCACACCTTTTACCCTTATCCTCGCCCAGTATTTAGCTATTTTCGTGTCCCTTCTTTGGATATCTATCAAATCTTTCCTTATGGGAACGCCTTTCATCCGCTTCGCTTTCTTGTATAGCCACTTCGCATCTTGCTTGTATGCTGAATATACGCCTCTATCTTCGCCTGTCTCGAGCCAGTGCTGGAAGTTATCATACTCTCTATTGAGCAGCTCTCGCTTGCGCTTCGTCAGCCCAATGAGCTTGCATCTGATCGTCTTCGTTGCTTCCATCATTTTTAGTATGACTCTTCTACTTAAATATTTTCTTCCTCACCCGCCTCCCCTGCCCTCCTTAAGGAGGGGATCGGCAGCAACATCTTCCTAAAGCGTTCTTGCCGCCCTTATTATTTTCATTCCCTCTCTGAACGCCCGGAGGTTGAGTTCATAACCCTCTTTGCCATCAAAATGCTCCTCGATGGCTTTTTCGACGGCGTTCGCATGCAGTGGCACGAGTCCATCGCCAATAAGGCAGCCCATCATCACCATGTTCTGGACGAGCGTGTCGCCTACCTCCTTCGCGATTTCCGTGGCTTCCACAACCTTGACCTCGGCGGCTAAGCGTCTCGCCCGCCTCAAAATTTCCTCGACGGGCGGATATTCGGCGTCGCCCGCGAGCACCTCTATTGGATATATCGGTCTTGGATTTACAATGACCCTCGTGCGGCGACTCCCAAGCTCAGCAAGCACCCGCAGCATCTCCACGGGCTCGAAACCGAGAACGACATGCGCCATACCTTTCGGGATTAGGGGTCCATAGCGCTCACGCTTCGAGAAGCGGAGGTGGCTCTGAACGGAGCCGCCACGCTGCGACGCCCCGTAGGTCTCGCCAACTGTTACAATAAAACCCTCCTTGATGGCGGCGCTCGCAAGTATCTGCGACGCCAGCACGTTTCCCTGCCCGCCGACCCCACATATCACCACGTTCCACGGGTCTTCCATCCTATCCCCGTATGCTATTTAGAGTTTAAAAATTTACGTGTTGCGTGTAGCTATGCATCAAGGCGTTTTCAGCCGTTTTATTGACGCCAGCACAAGGAAAATGGATGCGAGGATGAGCGATGCTGCAATGAGGAACAGGCTTCTTATGCCAAAGCTCGCCCAGACGACGCCGCAGGACAGCGAGCCAAAGGCGTAGCCGAAACGCCACATGCTCCATGCCGAGCCAAGGAAGAGCGCCCGCCGCTCATCAATGGCGTAGTAGCCGAGCGTGCTGCTGAACGCAAGCCACGACATGCCGCTTGCGAAGTGGTAAGCGAATGCGAGAGCGGCAGCTTGCGTGAGCGACATCGCCAACGAAACACCAGCGAGCAGTGGGACGGCGACGGCGCTCGAAATCAGAAACACCCTAATGCTGCCGAGCTTGTCCACGATGCTGCCAGCAGCTTGTGCCGCATACATGCACGCCATCATGACCATCGTAAGAGCGCCGACGAGCGGTGGTGCTGCTTTGAAATCCTTCTCTAAGTAAACCGGGAGCGATGGGGAAATAAAGCCTATAGCAAGCCCCCTAAAAACCTCAGCGACGAATAGTAGCACGCCCAACGCCCAGACTGCTCGAAACGCCTTTAAAAAATTCTTAGTTGTTACTCTCTCGAAGTTCACCGAGCGCTCCGTCGTTCGCACCCTGAATGTCAGCGGGACACACGCCACGAACACGAGCAGCGTGAGCATGAATATCAGGCGAGGGCGAACTTCCAGCAGAAAGCCTGTGAGCAGCGGACCTGTGAGATAGCCCACGCCCTCTGCGATGTGCATGTTTCCGTAAGTCTTGCCGATTTCATTTTTCGGGACGACGTCCGCGACGAGTGCATATAGCGTCTGGAAGTAGAACGCGGTGCTCACGCCGAAAAGCGTGAACGCCGCCAGCAGGAAGTGTCGCTCGTAGAAAATGGCGACGGCGGATGCCAGCACGCAAACGCAACTGCACACCGTCAGGAAGAAGCGCCGCCCTCGCACGTCTGCCAAATACCCCAACGGATATCTTAGAGCAGCAGAGGCAAAATTGAACAAGAAGAAGCTAAAAGTGAACTCAAAAATCCCACCGCCGACGCTTTCTAAGATGAGCGGAAACAGCGGGATGACAATCCCCCAGCCCAGATTGGTAAGGAACGCAAACAGCATTAATGACAAAAGTTCCGTATGCATGCTTCCGAATGCTTTTAGTCCTCGCATCCTCTAAAAGAGTTAGTTGTCTGAATATTAGGGGGACGCGGATGCTTGAATCTGTGAGACCGCATGCAGATACGCTGCTGAGTAGGCTTGCGAGGCTATTTGTCCCCTTAGGAGTCCCGCCGAACGTTCTTAGCGTTGTAGCTCTCGCCCTCGCCGCCGCCTCGGGCGTCCTCATCGTCCTCTCCGCACATCGGAACTCAGACTTCAACAGCCTTCTAGCGCTCGCCGCCGGACTTCTGGGCGTCAGCGCGCTTCTTGACGCCCTCGACGGGGCGCTCGCCAGAGAATTGCGGGCAGAAAGCAAAAAGGGCGACTTCCTCGACCACGCCCTTGACAGGTATGCGGATGTCCTCGTGCTCTGCGGCGTGATTTTTGGCGGATACACCCCAGCTAAAATAGGCGTCGCCGCCGTTGTTGGCGTTCTTCTTACATCTTACATGGGCACGCAAGCGCAAGCCGTCGGTTTCTCTCGTGAATACAGAGGCATCCTTAGCAGAGCCGACCGGCTCCTCATCCTGATCTTGGCTACGCTCATGAACGCTTTCTACCAGAAAGAGCTAAGGCTCGCATTCTTGAGCTTCACGATTTTGGGCTGGTGCATGCTCGTCTTTGCAGTCCTCTGCAACATCACCGCGCTGCAGAGGTTCTTCTACGTGTGGCGCCGCTTGTAGCAGCTCTGATAGCTCGACAAGCTTATAAATTTTGCTTTTGACGACCGCGCCGTCCTCAACGAGCGCTGCAACAGGATTCGCTTCGCTCGTTATCGCAATTCCGATACGATCGCTGGCAACGAGCATGCCGAGCAGCGGCGCATTCGGCTCGCCCATTTGGATTACGCACCTGAAGCCTTGCGCCGTGAGCCTTTCAAGAACTTCCTCAGCGGCGTCCCTCGCCGCAACCGGCACCTCCAAAAAACTTGCTATTATCTTACCGCTCCCCGTGCTCGCCATTTCATTCACTGCCGTCAATCCTAAATCCATAAATATCAAATCGGGCTCGACAGTCGTCCCCTCGTATTCTAAGAACTCTACAAAGCGCAATGCCTCTCCATCTTTAACTTGGACGACGCCGCAGCCCCTGAGCACGACAGGAACGCCATTCCCCAGGAGAGCGCCGCATACCGTGGCTTGCGAGACCGTGAAAAGCAAAACAGCGCCCCGCCGCCTCTCGACTTTGAAATGCGAACTCACGGCGAGGTCCATGAGTGCCTCACACTTTTCAAACGCTTGCCCCACATCGAGGTTTTTGAGAGCGTAAACACTGACGGCAGCCTTGCCACAATATCCCTGCGGGTCGAAAGTAATTCCACATATTAATCTCGCAAGCCTCGTGCCCACAAGCTCCATCTTGTTTGCTTCCCGTGGAATACTTATATGGTTTTGCGCATAGTATCTGGCAAGAGAGATTACCATGGGCTGCTTATCCATTGCC
>NZ_JBMXYC010000056.1:0-15198 GCF_053996935.1 Candidatus Alkanophaga liquidiphilum | reverse complement strand
ACACTTCGAAGAGAAACTGGGTTTTCTTCAACGGTAAGAGAAAGCTGTTCAAATGCAAATGTGGCTACGAAGCCAATGTGGATAGAACTGCCTCTCGTAACATAGCAACTCTGGCTCTGGAGCGGGGCTTGGTCTCTGAGACCACTCTCAGCACCCAGCCCCAGATTTCCAGAGTTGGGGGCGATGTCAGCCGCCCCGTCAGGCTCGATGAGGGTTGTTGGCAACATCATCCCTCCGAGAGCAAGCTCCCGTCTTTAGACGGGAGAAGCTGACCTCTACTCCGCACGCCAACTTAATCTTTTGTAGCGGAAAAATATGCATGATGTCATTTAGAGCGGGCGTGCAGCCGTCCTTTCTAACAAAAACGTTGGTGGAGGCGGGCTTGCCAGAGCAGGCTAAGGTTTTAGAGGTGGGCTGTGGCACGAACGTGCAGACGGCGCTCGAGCTTTTGGAATTCAACGGCAGCGTGCTCGTGCTCGACGTAAGCGAGACTCAGATGCAGGAATACAAAAAGAAGCTGGGTGAGAGCGCCGCCGTTCACATTCTCGTGGCGGACGCTCAGGCACTGCCTTTTAGGGATTGCTCGTTAGACTGCGTTGTTTTTTATTATGCTTTCGACTGGATTCCCATATTCGGCGGCAGGAACGAGGCAGTGGCAGCGGAGGTTTTCAGGGTTCTAAAGCCAAGCGGCGTGCTCGTGTCGTTCGAATACTGGGAGCGGGGCGCCGAGAGCCGGGCGACGCTCTTAAAGATGGCGGGCTTTTCCGCAAAAATAATAATTGAGGAGGACGAGTTAGTAGTAATAGGGAGGAAATGACGACCGTCCGTGTTTTCGGGGGTGCGTGCAGATTTAACACTGTGATTGAGGCTCGGCGGAATGGGCTTTCGGTGGAAATAGGCGTAAAGTCGGAATGTAGCGCCGTTAACAAGCTCGCAAAAGAGATAACCGCCGTAAAATATGAGGATATTTTCCTGAAAACTCATAACGTCTTCGAGAACATCATCTATGCGTGCGCCGGCAAGCACTTGAAGCATGCAGACTGCCCGGTCCCGTGCGGCATCATGAAGGCGATACTCGTGGAACTCGGCATTCAGAGAAAGGAGGCACCAAGATTTGAGTTTGAGTGACGTCGTGGCGGCTTCCGACAGCGCTTTGCGTCAATACTAACTGCTCGCCACAAGTGGCACGCCGCACACGTCTGCGAACGCCGCTCAGCCTACGGCAAGGAGCGGCTGAGGATGTGGACAACAGCAGTCCCGCCGGTGCCGCCGACGTTGTGCGTAAGCCCGATTTCGGCGTTCGTTTGCCTGCCTTTTGCGTCGCCTCGCAGTTGCAGCGTGATTTCGACGGCTTGCCTTATTCCTGTGGCACCGAGGGGGTGTCCGCAAGCTTTCAGCCCGCCCGAGGGATTCACTGGGATGTGCCCACCGATTTCCGTGGCGCCGTCCTCAACGGCACGTCCGCCCTCGCCTTTTTCGAAAAAGCCTAAGTCCTCAATTGCCATTATCTCAGCGATGGTGTAAGAGTCGTGCACTTCCGCCACGCCAATGTCTGTAGGCGAGATTCTGGCGATTTTGTAAGCTGTCCTCGCCGCTACCGCCGTCGCCTTCACAGTCGTCAGGTCCTCTCTGTCGTGCAGAGCGAGGAAGTCGCACGCCTGCGTCGATGCACGGATGTAAATTGGCGTGTCGGTGTATTTGCGAGCGTCTTCCGCAGCGCATAAAACGACGGCGGCAGCACCATCCGCCACGGGCGAGCAGTCGAGCACCCGCAACGGGTCGGCGACGATTGGCGAGCGCAGGACGGCGTCGACGCTTATCTTGCTTCTGAACTGCGCAATCTCATTGTTGCTTGCGTTTTTGTGATTTTTGACGGCGACGAGCGCTAATTGCTCCCTCGTGGTCCCGTATTTCTGCATGTGCGCCCGTGCCATCATTGCGAAGAGCGCCGGCAGCGTCGCTCCTTGCATCGCCTCCCACTCCCGGTCGGTCGAAGCCGCAAGCAACTCGTCTATCGCATTCGGGTCGGCGTCCGTCATTTTTTCGACGCCCGCAGCTACGACCACATCATACCAGCCAGAAGCGACGGCGAGCGTCGCAACGTGTAATGCCAAACCGCCGGAGGCGCACGCCGCTTCGACCCTGCAAGCTGGGATATGCAGCGACGCCAACCCGACGTGGTCTGCAATCAGTGTGCCGATGTGCTCCTGCTGTATGAAGCTCCCAGCGCTCATGTTGCCACCGAAGATTGCTTCTATCTCCTCACCGCTTATCCCAGCGTCCTCTATGGCTCTCACACCCGCCTCCACTGCCAGCTCCCGGAAAGAACGCTCCCAAAGCTCCCCAAACTTCGTGCAACCTACCCCAATTATTGCCACTTTTCTCATAATTTCCCCCAAGTAATTTGAGCAAAAATTAGCCCTTCATCACCCCAATGGCTCTGAGCGCCGCTACTTTCTTCGCAATGCCCGCACGCTCGCAGCACTCCACAACAACCTCAGGGTTCTTGTAGGCGCCGGCGGCTTCTTCCGCAAGCTCGCTGAGCCTATCGCCTTTACGCCTCTTGGAGGGGCGGCAGCGCACCACGATGTTCCGCCGCTCAAGCTCCCGCTTCACCTGCTCGCCCTTATAAATCTTCGTCGCCCGCGTGCGGCTCATCTCCCGCCCAGAACCATGAGCGCACGTCCCGAAGGTCTCCCGCATTGCCGTCTCAGTTCCAACGAGGAGGAAGCTGCGTGTCCCCATCGAGCCCGGCAGGAGGACCGGCTGTCCCACGCCCCTGTAAACCTCAGGAAGTCGCTCGTCGCCGGCGATGAACGCCCTCGTCGCACCTTTCCTGTGGACACAAAGCTCCATATTCGCACCGTCAACCTCATGCACTTCTCGCTTTGCGATGTTGTGCGCCACGTCGTAAACGAGCTGGATTTCCATACTCTCCGCCGAGTTCTTTAGGACTCTCTCAAAAGTCTGCCGGACCCAGTGCGTCGCGAGCTGCCTGTTCGCCCAAGCGTAGTTAGCGCATGCACACATCGCTTCGAAGTAGTCCATGCCGACTTTTGAATTCAGGTAAGCGCACGCCAGCTCTCTTTCAAGTTCGAAGATGCGGTTCAGCGTCGCATCCTTCCGCATTTCCCGCTCGAAGACTCTTAGGTAATAGGAACAGACACCGTGCGAGAAGCCGCGCCCGCCGGTGTGTATGAGGACTGCAACCTGCCCGACATCGAAAATCCCAAACTTCTTCGCAAGCTCCTCATCAAAAATCTCATCAACTACTTGGACTTCAAGGAAGTGATTGCCGGAGCCGAGTGTGCCCAACTGCGGGGCGCCCCGCTGTCTCGACTTCTCGTCTATTTTCTCAGGGTTTGCCTCCGCAAGCCGCCCTCCATCCTCTGTCCGCTTCAAATCATCCTCCCAACCGTAGCCGTGCTCTACACACCACTCAGAACCCGCAACCAGAACCTCATCAAGCTCCTTATAGGAGAGGCGGAGCTTCCCTGAAAGCCCGAGCCCAGCCGGGATGCTCTCGAAAAGCCCGTCCATCAGCTCGTTGAGGTGCGGGCGCACGTCTTTCTCTAAAAGATTCGTCCTGATGAGGCGGACGCCGCAGTTGATATCGTACCCCACCCCCCCAGGGCTTATTACGCCGTTGTTAAAGTCTGTGGCAGCGACGCCGCCTATCGGGAAGCCATAGCCCTGATGCCCGTCAGGCATGACCATAGAATACTTCTGGATGCCCGGCAGCGATGTCACGTTAATCGCCTGCTGCAGTGTCATGTCTTGTTTCATCTTCTCCATGAGTTTGACGTCGGCGTAAACACGGGCGGGGACTCTCATGAAATCCTTATAATCTTGCGGAATCTCATAGACACAATCCCTTACTTTTCTTAGAGGAACTTCCATTCTCTCACCTCTCCACACTTATCTTACTCAAAAAGGTATAAAAGCATAAGTTCCAAAAAAGGAACTAGGGAGGTTTAACTCGTTGCAGAAGGCAGAGGCGTAAATTATGAAGGTGTCGATGGACATAGAGCTGAAGGACGTTCCCGGGCAGCTTGTCTCCGCCCTTATTCCCATTTCAGAACTCGGCGGCAACATAATCAGTGTGCTCCACCACCGAGACAGGAAAACGCAACGTGGCACAATCCCCGTGCAAGTTGTTTTCGACGTCGAGGAGAGCAAGCTTGCGGCTCTGCTGCAACGACTCCGAGAGCGTGGAATCACGGTCGTGCGAGTCGGTGCCGAAAGGCTCAAGGAGGCAGTGTTCGTCCTGCTGATTGGGCATATCGTCCGCTCCGGCGTGAAGGAGCTGATAAACGAGGTTGACGGGACGGGCGTCGCCGAAGTCGTCGAGCTTTTCCTATCGATGCCTGCCGTCGAAGAAAAGTCAGCGGCAGCTCTGAAAATTCGAGCTATCGGCAAGATGGAACTGGAAAGGGCCTTGGATATTGTTGAGGGATTTGCAGCAAGGTGTGGCATTCTCGTCGTGCGTCCGATAGAGGACGAGCTTTAAGGTGATTGGATGAGAGAGGTAAAGCTCTCAATCGTGGGCTTCGGCGTCGTCGGGCGTGGCGTCGCCGAAGTCGTTGCGAGAAAGCGGGCAGAGATTGGTGAGCGGTTTGGGCTTGATTTAAGGATTGTTGCGGTCGTTGACCTTTGGGGCGCCGCTCTCGCCTCCGACGCTGATGGCGGCGGGCTTGACCCTCGCCGCATCCTCGACGCCCTGCAGAAAGGTGGAGCAGAGGGGCTGTCCCCCCGAGAGAGCCTTGAGGCGCACGGCGTGAGGGTGGAGGAGTTGCAGAGTCCCGACGTGATTCAGGAGGTGGAGCACGACGTCACCGTCGAGGCAACGCCCACGAACGTCGATAACGACGGCGAGCCCGGCACGAGCCATATCCTCACCGCCCTAAAAGCGGGAAGGCACGTCGTGACCTCAAACAAAGGGCCGTTAGCGCTGCACTTCAATAAGCTTATGCAAGCGGCAAAGCGTGCCGACCGCAAGATAGGCTTCGAAGCAACAGTCGGCGGCGCCATGCCCATCATCTCGCTCAGAGACACGCTTGCGGGCAACGAAATCCTCTGCATCAAAGGCATCCTGAACGGCACATGTAACTACATACTCACGAGAATGGGCGAGGAGAACATGCCCTTCGAGCACGCCCTCCGAGAGGCGCAAGAAATGGGCATCGCCGAAGCCGACCCAAGGAGCGACGTCCTCGGCGTGGACACAGCGGTCAAGCTCGTAATCCTCGCAAATGCGCTCCTCGGGCTCGACGCCGCATACAAGGACGTGAGAGTCACCGGCATCACAGAAATAACGCCTGAAGCGTTAAGCCTTGCGAGGGACAACGGCTACGTCATCAAGCTCATCGGCGAAGTTGACCGGGATGGGAAACTGGAGGTAGCGCCGAAGCTCGTCCCGGAAACGCACCCCCTCAACGTCGGCGGGACTTTGAACGCTGCACTTTTGAAAACAGACCTTGCTGGCGAGGTCATGGTCGTCGGGCGGGGCGCCGGCGGCATCGAAGCCGCTAGCGCCATCATCAGCGACATCATCAGAATTTTCAAAAATTAATTAATCGCTTTTTACTACTGGTTGCCTTCCGCGGCGCTCCTCTTCCTCACATTTTCGTCTCGTCCAGCACTCTTTCAATCTTGTGGAAAATCACGGGCAGCCCTGAGAACGACACCCATCTTATCTCGGCTTCGACGCCTAATTTCTCTCTTATCCGCTCGCAGATACTGCTTGCAAGCGCCTCCTCGTCTTCCGGACGCACCCAAGGCTCGTGTCGCATGTCTATTTTTAACTTCGTCATCTCACGGGCATACTTCCGAATGGTGAAGGCGCCTTCCACAGTCTCCGGGAATTCCTCAATGACACGCCGCACGTCTATTGGGTATATCTCCTTACCGCCCACTTTTATGCGCCACGAAATTCTGTCACGAGGGATAAGCCGTGCGTGCGTCCTACCGCAGCCGCAGCGTTCTGTCTCCAGATACGCAACGTCCTCAGTGCCGTAGCGTATGAAAGGCATGTCCCTCGCAAACAAACTTGTGACGACGACCTCGCCGCTCTCGCCTGAGTCCGGCGGAATCACATCGCCGCTGTCCGGGTCAAGAATCTCAACGTGGAACATGTCTTCCCAGAAATGGTCACCGTTGTGCTCCGGGCATTCCACCGCCACGATATGGCTCTCAGAGCAGCCGTAGAGGTCATAGACGCCGCCAGTGATGCCGAACTCTTGCATGAGGTGTTCCTTAAACTTTGGCGGGAAAGATTCACCGGCGCACACGAGGTTTCTCACGCCGCCGTAAAGCTCGTGCGGCTCTTTCCCGGTGTGTTCACGAATCTCGTCCCGGATCGCCATGAGCAGCGGCTGGTCCATAAACATGAAATCAGGCTTGAAACCCGCAAGCCAGACATAGCGCTCTGCGGTTATCGGATGCACGAAGTCGATCATGAGATGCATGCCGAACCGCCGGTATGCCGTGACCGAAGGCGGTCCGAGCCAGTGCCAGTTTAACTGAATCGTCAGCGCTTTATCGCCGGGGCGAGCATCCGTCATCCAGAAATGTCGACACATCATCTCCGCACATATCTTAAGTTCGGTCTCAGCATACGTAACGAACGTCGGGATGCCTGTTGTGCCCGTCGACGGATTTATCAACAGCACGTCCTCCAGCGGCATGCAGAGCAGCCCGGCAAACGGGTCGCCCGTCTTATCCCGCTCCGCCCTGATGTCGTCCTTCCTGAACACCGGTATCTTTTCAAAGTCTTTGAAGCTCCGAACGTCATCAGGCGTTACGCTCGCCTCTTTAAACCGCTTGTGGTAGAACGGCGAATTATAGTAAGCGTATCTTATGATCGCACGCAGTCGCCTCAGCTTCAGCTCCTCAAGCTCTGCCCTTGGCAGCCTCTCAATGACGTTCCAATAAGCGCTCTCTTGCATGCTCCCACCTCACAGGCGCAGGAAAATGCGGCGGTGCGTTCTGCCACAGCCGCAACGCTCGTCCTCAAACGTCGCTGTTATTCCCGTTTTGTATCTAATGAGCGGCGTCGCCTCCGCGAAAATGTTCGTGAGAACGAGGTCGCCCCACTCTCCGGCACTCACACACTCGCCAGCGGCATCAATAACCTCGACAACGAACGCATCCTCCCAAACGTGCAAGCCACAGTGCTCTGCGCAATCCGACGCGTAAAACAGGATGTCCTGAATGTCAAGCAGCGTGAAAACATCTTCTACGCCCCATACTTCTTTTATCCTGCCTCGTTTCTCCTCGTTTGCATAAAAAAGCTCGTAAAATGGCGCCCGCAGCACGATGACCCGATACCCGATGGAGCAGGGCGAGAACTCCTCCTCCTTAACCACCTTAAAGGAGGTAGTCTCGGAAACTGCCACTTCAACCGTGACTTTTTCGCCCTCGCTCACGGGCGTCAAATAACTCTCAAGCGTTGCAAGCGCTGTCTCAGTCGTGAAGAGCACGTCGGGCTTGAAAAACCGTCCTGTATGAATCGTTCTCGGCACATCCGGCACGAAGAGCTCCTGCGGGATAATTCGGCAGCCTAAAACGCCGCCGACGCTCGTGAGCCCGAAAGTGTGCGACGGGAAGCTGAACGCAAAGCCAAACGCCTCCCACGCCCAGCACTGCACCTGCACCAAGTCCTTTGGAGCAACGCCCTCCATCACCCAGATCCGCGTCAGCAGCTCCACAACCTCCCGCTGGTCTGCCACCGTCAGCGCAGTAACGACTGGAATATCCTCAAGCGGCACGAACGGCCACTCCGGCGGCGAAATGCTCAGTATCAGGCGGTCTGCAGGCACGCACAGCCGCCCCCCATAAAAGTCCCCAGAGTCTTTTACCGCACGCTGCAAATCCTCCCTCGTTACAAGCGGCAACCTCCTCAAATCCTCGACGCCCCGTATCTCGTCGGGCGTCACGCTCGCCTCTCTGAATCGCTGGTGGTGGAGAGGCGAGCTCTCGTAAACTCGCCGCAGTTGCGCTCTGAGTCTTCGCTCCTGGAGCCTTCTCAGCTCCTCCTTCGGCATTACCTCCACTTTCGGGTTAAACATGCGATTTTCCATGATTCGCTACACTCCTACTCAAACTCCCTTTTGTCAACAACAAGTTTTGCGTCCTCATAAAGCTTGTCCACAAATTCAACACTCGCCCGCAGCTTTATGACTTCCTTAAGCTCGCTTTCGAGGGTCTTCCGCAACTCCTCGCTCCTGTCCTTGCTTTCAACCACGATTGTAAGCTCGTCAAGCGTCGCCGGGCGCTCAATCACCATTTGGAACCTCCCAAGCTCGGGATGACGTCGTAACACGCTCTCAACCTGCGAAGGCACTACGAACATGCCTCTAACCTTGACGACGTCGCTTACACGCCCCACAATCTTCAGCAGTCTCGAAGAGCTCCTACCGCATTCGCAGACGCCCTCCTCAAGCCCTGCTGCGAGGTCGCCTGTTCTGTATCTAAGTAGAGGCATGCTCCTGCGTTGTAAGAACGTAGCAACGACCTCACCCGGCTCTCCCGGCGGCACATGCTCCCCAGTTTTCGGGTCAATTAGCTCCAAAACGATGTCCTCGTAAATATGCAAGCCTCTGACCTTGCCGCTCGCCGCCGCGGGGCACTCCCTCGCCATTATGCCTACTTCCGCCGCTGCATATATTTCCATGGGCGCAAGCCCGAAGAGCGCATTAAGCTCCCGCTTCAGGCTGTCAGGCACTGCTTCCCCCGTAAAGACGCCAACTCTCAGCCGTAAATCCTGTTTCGGCTTTAAGCCAAGCTCTTGCACACGTTTGCCAATCTGCATTAAGAAACTCGGCGTGCCCACGAACGCCGTCACGGAGGCAGCCCGCATCACCTGTATGTGCATGTCGGTGAAGCCCGTGCCCGCAGGAATGACCGCAGCGCCAATCCTGCGACAGGCATCGTCGAAAACCGTGCCGGCGGGCACCCAGTTATATGCAAATGCCACGTCCACGACGTCGCCCGCTCGGACGCCGCACGTGTAGAAGCATGCCGCACACATTTCCACGGTATTTTCCAGCTCGTCCTTCGTCAGCGGGTAAAAAATGGGACCGGGTGATATAAAGATCCTTACAACTTCATCTAGCGGCACCGCCAGGAATTCGCCAAACGGCGGCTTCTCCCGCTCGTTCTCTATAATTTCAAGCTTTGAAATCATTGGAACCTTTTCGAAGAAGTCATCAAGATTCTTAATGTCCTCAGGACGTAGCCCTCGCTCATCGAACTGCCGGCGGTAGTAAGGCGAGTGCTCATAGGCGTATTTGACGTATTTGAGCAGCAGTTTTTCTTGATGCGCTCGCAACTTCTCAGGCGGCAGCGCTTCCACATCAGGACGCCAAAACTCCATAACGCATCCCTAAATATCGATAACGGCGCCCAACTCTTGCGCCCGCTTCACGGCTTCGTCCCGCTCGTAAAACCACTCCACTGCCTTGCCCTTTGCGACTTTTATTGACATGTTGCCGACAAGCTCCACAATCACGTATTTGGGAAAAGGTTTAAGAGACGGGGGGTCCTCTCGAATCATCACCCGCCGTCTCGTGCTCTTCATTATGCCCATGCACACCTGCTTCCCGCCGCTGATGATTTCCACCAAAATGAGCTTTGGTGTCGCTGTCTGCGCCTGCATACTCGAGCCCCCTAAAGGGCGTTCGCCAACAGCTCCACGAGGTCAAGCACCTCGATGCTCTTACCGGAGGCTGCGACCGCGTCCTTGAAGTTGTGCACGCAGAACGGGCACGGCGTGACTAAGGTTTGAGCACCAGTCTCTTCAACCTCTTTCAGGCGTTCGATTGCCGTCCACACGGCGAAGTCATCGAATGCCGCCTTCACGCCTCCGCCAGAGCCGCAACACCAGCTCTGCTCCCTGTTCCTCTTCATCTCCACGAGTTCCACACCTGGCACCGCTTTTACAAGCTCACGTGGCGGCTCGTAGACAGCGGCAAAGCCCAAATGCCGCCCGAGGTGGCAAGGGTCGTGGTATGTGACCTTCCTCGGCATTTCCTTGAATTTCAGCTTCCCCTCCTTAACGAGCTGCGGCAGGTATTCCGAGACGTGCAGGCACTCGAATCCGAGGTCGCCGAAAAGCTGCAGATAGTCCTCCTTGAACGTGCGGTAGCAGCCCGCACAGGAGAAGATGACGGTCTTCACGCCCATCTGCTTCAGCGTTTCGACATTATGCTTTGCGGTTTCGACAGCCGCTGATTTCTGCCCGGTGCGCAACAGCGGCGAGCCGCAGCACCACTCGTCGCTCATGACGCCGAAGTCCACGCCCGCAGCTTTTAGCAACTTCACCGTCGAAACAGCAATGCTCGGCTCTCGGTAAGATGATGTGCAGCCGACGAAGTAGATAACTTCGGCATTCTTCACGGGCGGCTCTCCGACGTCGGACGACGCAAAACACGCCCGCCGCTTTTCGTGCGGCTCGTTGTAGGGGTTGTGGTTGAGCTTGATGCTCTCAGCAAACGCCTTCTGTGCAGGGAGCGGTCCCCAGCCAAGTTCTTCAGAAAGGACCGTCCGTAACGCCTCGAAGGCTTCGACGTGGTCGATGCCCATGACGTCGGTGCCCTGTGTAACGTGCCCTTTACACTGCTGCCGGCAGCCGCCGCACACCGTGCACGCATAAATGATCTCGAGGAGGCGTTCTGACGGCTCCTTTATGTCGCGCTCGGCGATTGCCCGTAGCGTTTCCAGCCTGCCGGAGCCGTAGTAAGCTTCGTATTTGAAATACTCACCGCTCGGGCATATCGGCAATGGTGCGCCGAGCTTGTGATAATTCACGAAGTGGCAAGTTCGCTCCTTGCCGCAGCGATATGCCCATGCCGCATACTTGCGCAGCGACTCTATGACGTTTTCAAGAATCGTGACCATTTTACCACCTCATTCACACAAAGACCTTTCCGGGGTTCATTATGTCGTGCGGGTCGATGAGGTCTTTGATTGCCTTCCAGAGCTTTGCGTAATTGCCCATCAGCGGGAGGGCTGCGCTCATGTTTCCGGGGTTCGGTCTGAAGTAAGCGTAGGCGCCCATTTCGATGATTTTCTGGTGATATTCGTCGGTGAAGTTGATGAGTTTTTGCCGCTCCTCCTCGTTGGTCGGATCGAACCATGTTTCGACTTCATAATAGCAACTCTGCCCGTGCTTGCAGTAGTCAAATGGCGCAATGAACCAGCCGCACGTGTCGTAGTCAAGCCCGTGTTTCAGCCAGAGCTTCTTTGTCTCCTCATGATACACCGGAGCCAATTTCATCTGAGCGAAGAACGGCACCGCATAGTAGCTACCGAGGCGGAACCACGAAGCGACGTCCCTTGGATACGTCATCTCGTTGACCAAGTCCTCAGGCATCGGGAATATCTCGCCGCCCGCCACGTAGTTGGAATTCCTCACGATATTCTCCGCCATTTCCCTCTCCCATTCCATCCGCCCTTTCGTCTCCTCGGTGCCTTCGATGGCGAGCCAGACGACGTATTCGCCCCACGTGCCCTTGAACTCGAAGACGTCTTCCGCTCGACCTGAGAAAATCATAGCGAAGCCGAGCCAGTGCATGCCCATGCAACTCGTGCCGATTTCGTATTTGCCGAATTCAAGAATCACACGCACGAGCTCGTTCAGGTCGTCGTAACCCGCAACGACCCAGTCCTTAATGTCGCAATACGGGTAGAGCTTTGCGCACATTTTTGTGATGACGCCCATGGTGCCGGGTTGGTTCTGGAAGAGCCCTGTCAAGTCGGGACCCTGCCCATATCTCGAATACGGACCGGGCGAGTTCGGGAAGCCCCAAGAGCCCGTGTATAAGACCTCGCCGTTGGGCAGGACAACCTCCATGGAGAGCACGTTCTCGATACCATCTTTCCACTGGTGGTGGTAAAGCCCTCGGAGCGAGTAGTTTGCGACTGCGGACGCCGTCGCCGGGCATCCCGGAACTGCGGGGCGGACGCCATGTTTCATACACTCTGAAGCGAGCTGCGCGATCGTGACGCCGGGCTCGATGACGCATGCCATCATTTCAGTGTTAATCTCAAGGATGCGGTTCATCTTCCGCATGTCCAGCATGATGCCGCCCTGCGTGGGGATGCAGAGCCCTCTGACGTTAATTCCGGCGCTGTAAGGGATCACTGGGATGCGCTCTCGGTATGCGAGCCGCATCACCGCTTGCACTTCCTCTCTTGACTTCGGGCGGACGACGTAGTCTGGACGCATCGGTGGCACGAACGGCCATTGCTGGTCCCTTGCATACGTCCAAAGCACTTCTTCGTCGTCAGTTACGTTCTCCTCTCCAACAATATCCTCCAAATGTCTAACTAATCTACTCATATGACCACCCTATCGTAACGGCCAAGTCACCTCCCTCAGCCACTTCTGGAATCTGTCCTTGCTCATCAATAAGAAGCCCTTCATCGTCGGTGGTAGCGGAAACATGTCGAAGCGTCTCGGCTTGAGATGCCAATTGTCGTAGAGGATGCCTGCTGCTGCGTCCACATCATCAGGATAAGACCGAGGTTCGTAAATCCGCTGCTCCGAGAGTGGCTTGTCCTGCTCCACGGTCGGAGCGTTCGCAAAGTCTTCGAGGTATAAAGCTTCGACGTGCAGCTTCCGGCTCTTGTCAGGTCTCGTCGGCGCAATCGCTTCATGCATCAGCTTGATGCCCTCTTCGAGGGGATATTGCTTGAATATTTCAGTAACAGGCACGTCGAGCGTCGGGTGCTTTATCCCGGCAAGGTCAAGCTCCTCGTAAGTCACAGAGTAGCCGTAGTCCACGAAGTTAAGGTGCACGTGTTTTATGTTTCTTGCCTCATCGAGCCAGCACGTGACGACCTCCGCTTTCATTCCGAGGAGCATTCGCTTCTCGGACGCTGCTGGTCTGATTTTATATACGATCCACGGCCAGAACTCGCCATACGCGGGCGTGTCCGGCGGAATCTTGCCCTCCTTTGCCTGCACGTTCTTCTCGACCGCCTCTTTCGCCCTGAAAATGATTTCTTCGACCAGTTCCTGTTCCGAAAATCCCATTAGACCACCTCAACCGCTGAGATTTTCATTAAATATAGTTATATAATTTTCGGTTTATATTTTGCACATTGAGATGGCGTGCTCAGCCACTGCAACGCCGCTATATAAGCTTCTCCACAGCTTTTTTCAAGTGTTCGTCACGCATTCCGTCAACAATTTCTTCGAAAGTCGCCAGCTTCAAAGCACTTTCAGGGCAGAATTTTATACATTGCGGCTCGCCACCGCAGAGGTCGCAGGCGACAGGAAGCTCGGCGTCGGGCTTCAGTATCAGCACGCCGAACTCGCAGGCTTCGACACACACGCCGCACGCCGTGCAGTTCTCCTCGGCAACGCTGAGCACGCCGTTCTCGTCGGCGCTTAACGCCTCGTTCGGACAGGCAGCGACGCACGGCGGCTCATTGCAGAAATGGCAAGCAAACGCTATCGAAAAGCCTGGATACTCCTTTATAACTCTTATTCTCGCCTTTTCAGGGTTAAATACCCGTTCCTTCACGCCTGAGCAAATGAGTTCGCAAAGGCAGCAGCCCGAACACTTCTCAGGGTCCGAAATAACATATTTCCGCATCCGCACCACCTAAACCGACAGCCCCAGCTCTCTCAATTTCCCAGCAGTTGGCACGCCGCCTTCGTCCCAGCCTCGCAACCTGTAATACTCGCTCAGCCGCCGCTCGAACTCCTCCCTGGGGATGACCTCGCCACTCGCTGCACCCTTCGGCAGCGGCTCCTCGTAGAAACGGTCCGGCAGCCAGTCGTCCTCCTTACCCCGCAATCCTTCTCGGAGGTTGAATAGCCTTTCGAGGTTCCAAATACGTTCGCCGATACGTTCAAGCGTCTTAACCGAGAAATCAAAGCCGGTGACAAGAGAAATCAAAGATGCAAGCTCCTCCTTGCGTAGCAGGACGCCGAAAAACTTGCAGATGATAGCGGAGTCGAGAACTTGCATCCAATCTTCAAGCTCCTTCACCAGCCGCACCTTCTCAGAACTAAGCTCCAGTGGGTCGACGGTGACCATGGCGAGCGGCGTTGCCATGCCGAAATCCACGAGTGTCATTAACGCACCAAGATGATCAGCGCCACGGTTTGCTGTTGCAAACGAAAGAGCGGCACCCTTCATAGCTCTCGGCTCATAGCCCGGGAACTCCAAGCCCTTAACATGCATTGCGTATTTCTCGGCACCCCTACCGAGACGTTCAGCCGCCCGCTTCACGCCTTCCGCAAGGAGGTCGCCGACGCCCTCCCGCCTCGCAATTCTCTCTAAAAGTTCGATGACGATGTCGGCGTCGCCCCACCGCAACTCCAGCCCGCCCGTCCTATCGGCATCCAAAACGCCCGCCTCGTAGCACTCCATGGCAAAACCGATGACGCCGCCCGCTGTGATGCCGTCCATTCCAAGTTCGTTGCAGAGGTTGTGCGCCTTCATCAGAGCATTTAGGTCGTAACAGCCGCATCTCCCCGCTAAAGTGTTTATGTGCTCATATTCGGGACCCTCGCCGAGCTCGTCAGCATATTTTCCTTCTGGGATCCTGGAGAGACGCCCGCAGCCTATGGGGCAGCCGAAGCACGCCGACTTCTTTAGCACAAGGCTTTCCCTTATGCTTTCTTGGTCAATAGGCTCGATTTCCTCGTAGTCGAACTGTAATTTGAAATTATGCGTCGGGAAGCCGCCGATGGCGTGCACATAAGAGACGATACTGGCGGTGCCGTAAGTACTTAGTCCAATGGCGAGCGTTTCATATCTGCCGAGTTCCCGCAGCCTGTCGAGCAGTTTCATGAGTCCATCGAAGTCGCTCACCTGCACGTCCTTCGTGCCACGAACCGCAATGGCTTTGAGCCTCTTGGCGCCCATGACGGCGCCGAGCCCGCAACGCCCGGCGGCTCTCGTCGAGTCGTTTATTATGGCGGCGAACCTCACGAGGTTCTCGCCAGCAGGTCCGATGCACGCGACCTTCACTTTACGGTCGCCTAACTCCTCTCTCAGGATTTTCTCGGTTTCGGTGGTCGAGCTGCCCCAGAGGTGGGAGGCATCTCTGAGCTCGACGCCGCCGTCGCGGATGACGAGCGCCGTCGGCTTCGCGGCGACGCCCTCGATAATAACGCCGTCGTAGCCCGCGAATTTCAGCTCGGCGCCGAAGTGCCCGCCGGCGCTCGCCGCGCCGAAA
>NZ_JBMXYC010000055.1:0-11396 GCF_053996935.1 Candidatus Alkanophaga liquidiphilum | reverse complement strand
CTGCGTATGAGAAGATACAGAGCGAGACTGATGAGATACAAGATGGGGAGTGGAGCGTGACGCTCGACACGTCCGACGCCGAGCCGGGCATCTACACAGTGCAAGTAGAAGACGAGGACGGCAACATCGACGAGGCGACGTTCGAACTGCTACCTTCTGCGTTTATTATCACTGTTTCAGCAGACGAGGACGTTTACACGCTCGGCGAAGTCGTCAGGCTAAACACGCAACTTCAAAGCATCGGCGGTCCCTACTTTATAGACTTTGGCATCGACCTCAGCTACAAGGGCGAGCGTTGGACTTTTGCAGTGGTCGAGAACGTCTGGTATCCCGCCGACCGCACGTGGAGCGGCATGCTCCCGCTGAGAATTCCCAGAAGCCGCCTCGTGCCGCCCGGCGATTATCATATCTACATCTGGGTTAAGGACGCCAGCATCGGACAACTCCTCGGCGAGGGCTCTGACGTTGTCACAATCACGCACGGCAGGCTTAAGGAGAAGATAGACATTACGTTCTAACTTTTTCCTTTTTTCTTTCTTTTTAGCGTTGTCTAATTTTGCGTTTGGTATTCCTTAGCCCATCTTGCGGCGTTTTCCAAGTAGAAACGGACGGCGTCTTGCAAGTTCTTGAAAGACTCTTCGGGCGTCGCGCCGCAGCACGCCACGCCCAGCTCCACGCACTCCGTTACGTAAATCTCGCCACGCTTCTTGGTCACAGCTGTTAGCTTCATGCGTTTTCTTTTACTCGTGCGAATATTTTTATATTGTGGGCGAGCGTGGGAGAATGAAGACGAACATGGAAATTGCCGTAATCTTCGACGAGATTGCCGACATCCTCGAGTTTAAAGGCGATAACCCCTTCAAAATAAAAGCATACAGGAGCGCCGCAAGGACGATAGGGTCGCTGACGCAGGACTTGCAGCACGTCGCAAAGCGTGGCGAGCTTACGAAAATTCCGGGGATCGGGGCGGCGATTTCGAAGAAAATCGAGGAAATTATCCGCACTGGAAAACTGCGGCTGCACGAGGAGCTGAAGAAGAGCATTCCTGAAGGCTTACTGGAAATGCTTAAAATTCCGGGCTTGGGCGTTAAAACTGTTTCGAAAATCTACGAGCACTTCGGAATTTCAAGCGTTGAAGACTTGGAGCGGCTGGCGAAGGAGCGCAGACTTCGCAAGCTTCCGGGACTTGGTCCGAAGGCTGAAGAGCGCATTTTAAAAGGTATAGAGCAGTATAAAAGGCAGAAAGGCGTAATTCTCCTCTGGAGGGCGTTGCCACTCGCCGAAAGGTTGCTGGAGGAGCTGAAACAGGTAAGTGGCGTTCAGAAGGCGGCGGTGGCGGGCGACATCCGCAGAATGAAAGACATAGTGAGCGGAATTGACATCCTGGTGGCTGCTGACAAGCCTGAGGACCTTTTCAAGGCGTTTTCGAGGCTGGGCAGCGTGGAAAACTTAAATCTGGATGGAGAGGGGGGTGCTGCCTCCGCCGTCGTTGCGGGTGTGCCGGTTCGCCTCAAAATCGCCCCGTTGGAGTCATTCAGCGCCGCTCTCTTGACTCTTACAGGCTCGGAGGCGCACGTCAACAGTTTAAAAGCGCTTGCCTCCGCAGCGGGCATGAAACTCAACGAGCGTGGGCTTTTCAAGGTTGAAGGCGGCGTTGAGCGTCGTGTTCGTGGAAAAACCGAGGAAGAAATCTACGAGCGTTTGGGGCTTTGCTACGTCCCGCCCGAACTCCGGGAGGGTCGCAACGAAGTAAAAGCCGCCGCTGAAGGGAAGCTTCCGAGGCTTCTGGAGCTTTTAGAAGTTCGGGGCGACCTGCACGTGCATACGAGCTGGAGTGACGGCGCTAGAAGCATTGAGGATATGGCGCTCTCCGCCGTGGGTCTCGGTTACGAATATGTTGCGATTTGCGACCATTCCAAGAGCACTGCTGGCGGGCTTTCCGAAGAGGAACTCCGACGGCAAATTGCAGAGGTGGAGGAAGTGAACGAGCGTTTTGAGCGCCGAGGTTTGCATTTTAGGGTGCTCGCAGGCGTCGAGGTTGACATAAAGGAAGATGGTAAGCTCGTGCTCGGCGACGACGTTCTAAGTGAGCTTGACGTCGTCGTGGCAGCCGTTCATTCTAAATTCTCGCTCGACGCAAAAGCGATGACTCGGAGGATTGCGGCGGCGATGGAAAACGAGCACGTCTCGATAATCGCGCACCTGACAGGACGCCTCCTTGGGAAGAGGGAGCCTTACGCCGTTGACATCGACGCCATAATGGAAAAAGCCCGTGAGACCGGGACGATTTTGGAGTTAAATGCATATCCAAACCGCCTCGACCTGAACGACGAGCACTGTCGCCTCGCAAAGGAGTATGGTGTGAAAATTGCGATTTCCACCGATGCTCATGACGCTACGCAGCTGCAATTCATGAGCTTCGGCGTCGCCATTGCTCGTCGTGGCTGGCTCGAAGCTAAAGATGTCGTGAACACGCTCCCACTTAAAGAGCTTTTGAAGGTCATTTAATGGCTCGGGCGAGGAAGGCTTTTTATACAGTCGCCCAGCACTCACGCTTGTCGTTTCGCTGTCGGCACAGGCTATGCACTCAACTTAAAACCGCTTCTCCGAGTCGCAGCAGCGTTTTCACTTCTTCTAACGTTGGATAGTCCATCACCTTTTGGATGTGGGCGGCACCGCAGGCGTTCGCAAAGCGCAAACACTCATCGAGGCTCTTGCCCTTGAGAACTGCGAAAATAAAGCCGGCGTTGAAGGCGTCGCCGGCGCCGGTCGGGCGCCGCACTCCTACCCTAAAAGCCTCAACATGGACTTTCAAATCTTTTGAAAGCCATGCCGAGCCACGCTCGCCTAAATGCAGAATCACATTCTCGCAACCCCACTCTAAAAGCTTCCTCACACACTCCTTAACGTCGGATAGTCCCGTCAGAGCTTTCAGCTCACGCTCGTTCACGAAGAGAAACGTCGTTTCCGGTAGCAAGCTTAAAACGGAATTGCGGGCGTCCTCTCCCCAGCCGAGGTATGCGCTCCAGCCTATATCAAGGGCGGTCGGCACGCCGCACTCCCGCCTCGCAAACTCCAGAATCTTCTTGTTTGCAGCGAAAAGCGAGGGCGTGTTCCAGTGCCCCGCCCGCATCACGAACTTCGCACGCTTCAAAACGTCGTAGTTAATGTCTTCAGGCTGGAAGTCGAGGTTTGCGCCCCTGTAAGAGAGCATTGTGCGGCTGCCGTCCCTGAACGCGATGCTGACCGTTATTCCGGGAGTTTTGAAGCGCTCCGAAACGCTCGCAAGGCATTCGACGCCGTAACTTTCAAGGACGCTTAAGAGCAGCGTAGAAAGCTCGTCCCTCCCCACCTTGCATATCAACGCCGTTTTCAGCCCCAAGGAGGCGCACGCCGCCGCACAGTTTCCGGCTTGACCGCCAAGGCTCGTCAGAAACTCAACGCCGACTTGCGTATCCCTATCCGGGTAACTCTCAAGCGGTGACGTCATTATGTCGTAAAAAACATCCCCAATGACCACAACGTCGTAGCTCATGACCTTGACAAGGTTATTTTACTTTTTCATTTTGCCGCCTAATCTCTCTCGGACCGCTTTTTCCATAACGTCGATCGGCGGCGAGATTTTAGTCCATATTTTGAAGGCTTCGGCGCCCTGATACACAAGCATTTTCACACCATCAATCCTACGGCGGACACCTGCCTTTTTCGCCTCTTTTAAAAGCCTCGTCTCTACAGGATTATACACAACGTCAAAGACTACGAGATTTCCATGCATCAGGTCCGCGGTGACGAGAGTTTCCTCGACGTTCGGATACATTCCTACGGATGTCGCATTTATCAGGATGTCCGCATCTTCAATCCTCGTCGGGAGCTCTTCTAGCCCACCCCATTCAATTTTAGTGTCCCCCAGCGGGGGGCGGAGGCGCGCCGCCAACTCTCTTGCACGCTCAACCGTCCTATTAAGGATTACGAGGCTGGTGCCCTCGTCCCGCAGGTAGAAAGCGATGGCTTTTGCGGCGCCTCCCGCACCAAGCAGCAATACGTTCTTCTTGGCAAGGCTGCCGACGTTTTCTTTAAGAACCCGAACGGCAGCGATGCCGTCCGTGTTGAAAGCGTTCGGCTTGCCCTCCGTGGCCCCGAAATTAACAGTGTTTATCGCACCAATCCGTTTAGAAAGCTCGTCAGGTCTCACAAAATGCATCGCCACTTCCTTTAACGGAACGGTGACATTGAGCCCGCCGAAGCCCAAGCTTTCGGCGCCTCGTATCGCATTGCCGACATTCTGCGGCGGCACTCGGAACGCAAGATAGATAGCATCGAGTCCGAGCGCCTCGAAAGCGGCGTTGTGCATCACCGGCGAAAGACTATGCTCTATGGGGTCGCCTATAACTCCATAAACCTTTTTCATGAGAGTAAAAAGGGAAATTGAATCATTTCAGCAGCCCCAAATCTTTCAGGACCACTCTCAACTTCTTCACGTTTTCCTCGCTCAGCTCCGCAAGCGGGAGTCTCAACGTGCCATTCGCAAGCCCTAAAAGCTCTGCTGCCTTCTTCACAGGAATAGGGTTCGTTTCAAGGAACACAGCTTCGAACAGCGGCATCAACCTGAAGTGCAGCTCTCTGGCACGCTCGACGTCGCCTTTCAGCATCGCTGCCACGAGCTCGCTCATCTCCTTTGGCACGATGTTCGCCGCTACTGAGATCACACCCCTGCCACCGAGCGCCATAATCGGGAATGTGAGGGCATCGTCGCCGGAAAGGACTACGAAGTCTCTGTCTCTTGTTGCCCGTATGATTTTTGCCACTTGACCGATATTGCCGCTTGCTTCTTTGATTCCGACGATGTTCGGGACGTCCGCAAGCTCAGCAACAACGTCAGGCGTCATGTTCAGCCCCGTCCTCGAAGGCACGTTGTATAGCACAAGCGGAAGTTCCGTAGCGTCGGCTACCGCCTTAAAATGCTCTATCAGCCCTCGCTTGTTCGGCTTGTTGTAATAGGGCGTGATTAGCAGTGCAGCGTCCGCCCCCACATCTTCGGCATATTTCGTCAGCTCTATAGCCTCTCTCGTGCTGTTCGAGCCCGTACCCGCGACGACAGGCACCTTGGAACAGTCCACGACAATGTCTATCACACGCTCGTGCTCCTCGTAAGATAACGTGGCGGACTCGCCGGTCGTGCCACATGGAACTATACCCGCGACGCCGCCCTCGACGACGAAGTCCACGAGGCTCCGCAATCGCTCCTCGTCGAGCTTCCCACCCTTCGTAAACGGGGTTATCAAAGCTGGAAATACACCCTCAAGTTTCAACACAACAACATCCCCCTAAATCATCTCCATTCCTCTTCTTACCTTGCGTGTTATGTAGCCGGCGACCCTGTTCCGCACCTCCTTACTCTCTATGTTCGTGTAGGCTTCCACGAGCTTCTTGTTCTCATTAAAATCGCCGCTGAAGCCATTTACTTCACGTAACAACTGCTCTGCTATGCTCTTTATGTAAGTCGGCTTGATTGCTCCTATGCTGACCACCCCATCGCACATTTATGCTCTTTCGCACGACGCACATACCGCAATCGCTACTATGCCTCTCCTTGTTTAAAAAAGTGTTGCTGCTAATTCCTGCGTCTCCTGATGCAGGGAGGTAGCGGAAGTATTCATTTCCAACATGGGAAAATTAACATCAAGGCGGAGAGGAACTTTATAAGATTTCCGACGGTATCCTCCCGAGGAAAAGTCGACCCTGCCGAAAACGGAAGGTAGTCGACATAGACCGGCGTGAATCGCTTCCGTGTTCCTGTCGCGGTGCTGACATCCTCTCACGCTGAAGCGTGTGAGGTTCCTGCTTCTGCTGAGAGAAGCAGAGGGCGTGCCACCGCCTCGTTAATGACACCCGCAGACCAAGAGGTCTGAGCGTGTCCTATAGCTATATTCACACAACCAACAGCATCCCTGTGAGCTTCCAGCCCGCAGTTCAAGCACTTGAACAATCTTTTTCTTTTGAATACATTTCTTGAGTGGCATCTCGGACATACTGAGGAAGTATAAGACTCGTTCACTTCAATCACTTTTATGCCGTATTCCTCAGCTTTCTCTTTGATTCTCTGTACCAAATACTTATTACTCCAGAAGTTGTGTATCATCGAGTTTGCCTTCTTCCCTTTTGAGTTGTTCTCTCTGATGCCGTTTAAGTCTCCAACAACGATCTCTGAAACTCCCTTACTATAACACAGCTCGACGAATCTGCTGACGATGGTGTTCACCGCATGCCTGAACCTTCTCTTTCGCTTTCTGTACAGTTTTCTTAACCTCTTGGATGTGTGCTTATCGTTTGTCTCTTTCAGCACGGATTGGTGTTCGGCAATCTTTTCAGTCCAGTACCACCAGTCTGCCAGTAGAGAATTTCCTCTAAATCCTATTACCTCGCCATCTATTTCTGCCATTATTGGAACTCTAACTCCCAAATCACAGTATGCCTTCTTATTTCCAATTGGTTGATGTAGAGGTTCAACCTCTACAGGTTGGAGGGCATACCATGATTTGGATAAGTCATCGTATACTATTTCTAAACGTCCTTGTTTACCTTTCCACCTATTTCTGCCTTTCCATTTTATTCTTAACCCAAGCGGTAGCCTTAACACATCACCTCCTAACTTGTAACAATCATTACGAATGAGAATTCTCAACACTCTCTTTCCTTTCTTACGGTCTTTCCAATATCTCGGTGGTCTTACGTTTTGATATTTTGGAAGTTTTCCTTTAGCCTTTCGCTTCAGTAGAGCAAAATAGGATTTCCAAGCTTCGTTGTTCTTTATGATGATTTGCTGAGCAGTTGCTGAGCCTATTAGATGCTTGTACTTGTTGTATTCTTCATCGGTGTTCCAATCTATTTCTCCACTAAAGAAAGATTGTCTTCTCTTATAATTAATTTCATTCCATAACCGTGAGCAATTATCTGCTAACTCGAAAAGTTTTTTCTCCTGTTCCTTTGTGGGTTTTAGTTTGAAGATGTTAGTCCTTCTCATCTCATTTCCCCTTTTGTTCTTCAATATATTTCTTTACAACTTCGAGAATAAATCTTTCGTCTGGGATGCAATTCATCTCAACCCTAAAAGGGCAAGAGCTTTCTTGCTCATTATTCTGGTAACAGGAGGCAAGTCGTCTCGCCGAAGCAGGAAGCCCTCACCTAAGGCTTAGGTGCGAGGAACTGCCACGACTATTGTTCAGAAAGTTTCAAGGCAGCCAGCGCCGCGGCGTGTTCCTCCGAAAATCATTGACGTTACGTTACACGCTCGAATTCAATTATTCACGAACTCTCGTTGAAATCAAAATATTCACCAACACGAAACAGATGCACAACAAGAGGATTCCATTTAGACCGTAAAGTAAATAAACAGGTAAGGTTACCACAGGTGATAGTCCGTATCCCAGAAAACGGAAGCTATTGTATATTGAAGAGGCTGCCCCTCTTGCTTCTGGCATACGTTCAATGACCATCGTGTTAAGCGGAGTAAGAGCAATCTCCCTTCCCATGCCCAGAACAGAGATAGGGATGAAAAATAATGCGTAAGAATGCACGCACATAAATATTGAGAACGCCCCGAGCATGATGAGCAGTCCTGCAAATAACGTTCTCTTCCTACCGATGAAATCCGTGAGATACCCAGCAACCGGCGCCGTCGCAATCCCCAAAAATCCGAACGTAGACAATAAAATGCCTATTTTATCTTCACTTACCGTCGTCTTCAGCGTATCTGACAAGAACGTCATCGCTGCAATGTTCCCAAAAAATATCACGAACCCCATCAAATAGAGTTGCAAAACCTCTTTGTTTCTAAGCACGCTGTTTATTCTTCCAAATACCTCTCCTATTCCGCCATTATGCCTTAGAGTACTACCCAAAGCCTCGAAGGCAAGGATGTAAATAAATCCCAACAGTGCAGCGAACATGGACAACATCATAAATACGAGCCTCCAATCAATAGTCGCAAGAAAGCCTCCAACTAATGGTCCCAAAGCAACCCCGGCTGTTATCGAGGCGCTATATCCCCCCATTATCCTGCCCCTTTTCTCATATGGGAAGATGTCGCCGATTATTGCCATGATGATTGGGGAGATAAAGGCGCTCCCAAGTCCTTGCAGAGCTCTTGCGCCAAGAAACAATCCTATTTTGTTCGAAAATGCGCAGAATAGGGATGCAAGTGAAAATGTAAAAAGTCCAAAGATGATGACATGCCGTCTCCCATAAATATCTGAAATTGCACCTGAAAATAGCTGGAAGAACGCAAATGGAATCATGTAAAGCGTAATAGCTGCTGCTATAAACGAAATATCGGTGTTAAAGAATCTTTCAAGTGAGGGAATCAATGCAAGGACCGTATTCCCTCCGAAAGGTCCAAGAAATACTGAGAGATATAATAAAATGAGGAGATTTTTTGATGACATCCTCTACCTCGGATTTCCAGACCCCCAACCTCTAAACCGCCGCCTTAAAAGCCCTGCGCACCGACAATATGCACGTGGGGGCTAAGCAGCTAATGCTACCACAATGCGTCAAGCTTTATCTGCCGCTACCAGCGTGGCTCTTGCCCTGTCCAAGAGGACTTCGATGATGCGGTCGTCGGCGCCGAGCGGCTCTCCGTATATTATTCTCAAGCTCTCCCCGTAGCTTTCCAGTATTTCCGGAATGTCCTTGAGCGTGTGCGTGCCCCTCGCCAGAAAGACGGGGAGCACGAGAACCTTCCCGCCCGGAGAAGCAACGGCAAGCTCCTCCAAAGTCTCTTCGAGCGTGGGCTTGTTCTTCTGCAGGAAGGCTATGCGGACCGAGCGAAATAAGCGGCGCTCTTCTACTTTCCTGCGGAAGGTCTGCAAGAGTTGCTCGTTATATGGTAGGACGCTCCCATGCCCCACTAAAACCAAATCCACGTCCTCATACATCTTATCACCTAAATATTCCTAAGCTCCTCCCTGCTCACATTCTCCCTGAGCACGCCTTCCTTTATCAGTATGATTCTATGGGTGGTGTTTGCGAGAAGTTCCCTGTCGTGGCTTACGATGGCGAATGAAGTTCTGTAAGTCTTGTTGATGTCTTTTATGATGTTTGAGACCTTGCGTGCTGTCAGGGGGTCGAGGTCGCCAAAGGGCTCGTCGAGGATGAGCAGAGATGGGCGAGCAGCGAGCTCGACCGCGAGCGCCACTCGAATCTTCTCGCCGCCTGAAAGCTCGTAGGCGCGCCTTCCCAGAATCTTGGAGCTCAAGCCCATGAACTCGAAGATCGAAAGCACCTCGTTAACATCTAACTCCACCTGCGGGATTGCCGCATATATTTCAAGGATTTCGTCCTCTGGGATTTCCAGCTCGTCGAGAATCCCAGAGCGCACGCCAGAAGGCATGTCCGCCAGCCGTAGCACGAAGTCTAACTGTGTTTCCGTAAGCTCGAAACGCTCCATGAGCTTCTGCATGTCCTCCTCGGTAAGCTTCTTGAATTTTCGCCGCCCTCGTATTATGTCTTCGACCTTTGCGTGATGTGTGAGCCCGAATTCTTGATGCAGGATGCCTATGTTGCGGCGGACCAATGCGCTGCGGATGCCGAGGCTCGTGAGGTCGACCTGCCTGCCGTCCTCGTAATAAAGGACATGCCCCTCGTTCGGAAGCTCGATGCCGGCGAGTATGCGCATGAGCACGGTCTTCCCGACGCCTGAGGGTCCTACTATCCCCAGAATCTCGCCACGGTGCACTACGAGGTCTACATTCGTTATCTCGAAAAGCTTCTTCAGCGTGTAATGGTAGTAACGCTTGCTAACGTTATCGAGCTTGAAGAGCGGCTTCTTTTCTTTTAACGGCGGCAGGGGCGCCGGCGGCTCAAGCTCGCCCAAAAACTCCTCTACTATTTCTTTAACGTCGCCTTCCTTTCGTATTCTGCCATCATCAAGCCATATGAGGCGTTCGGAAAGCTCTTCATGGAGGTGCGGCATGTGCGACACAAGCAACGTCGTCATCCCCAATTCCTTGTGGATGCGTCGAATCACTTCAATGTTCTCCCGTTTTTGCTCCGGCGCTACCATCGTCAGCGGTTCGTCGAGCAGCAGAATCTTGGGGCGAATTGCAAGCTGTCTTGCGAGGAGCAGTCTTTGCTTCTCGCCGCCGCTGAGCGTGAGCGCTGCCTGTTCTGCCTTGTGCTCAAGCCCTACGAGTCTTAGGAGATGCATTGCTTCCTCCTCGTAACGTTTGTAGTCGGGGTCGTCTTCAGGCGGGAGTCCTGCTGTCTCGTCGCCCGTTTCTAGCGCCATCAGCCGTAGCATGAGATTTTCCTTCGTCGTCTCCGCCCAGAGCGCAAAAGAGCGTTGCAAGTGTATTGCCGTCTTGTCCTTGACCTCTTGAATATCCCGAAATGAAGACTTCGGCGTGAGAGTTGTGCCGGCGATGCGGACGACGCCGTCGTCGAAAGGTTCGACCCCTCTCAAAATTCTGAGGAGTGTGGTCTTGCCGGCGCCGCTCCTCCCGATGATGCCAACTATTTCGCCGGGATAGACCTTAAAGCTAACCCCTCGCAATGCCTCCACGAACTCACCAGTCGAAAGCTTGTAGCTCTTCCTGAGATTCTTTACCTCTAAAATGGGTTCGACGTCGCTCATTCTAATATCTTATACTGTTTCCCCCCTTTAAAGCGTTTAGCTCATCACTTCAGAGACCACTCGGATGGAGGCATAACCGGATTTCACTGCAGGTGAATTTAAAGGAATCGGAGGTTTGATGAGGAAAAATATTTGAGGCAAAATTTGCTGGAGCTATCTATCGTGCAGCAGTTTCCTCTTTATCTTCCCGTTGCTCACAAGACCCCTTGGGGAATGCGCAACGCAGGCGGAGGTGGGCGGGTTGGATTTAAATATCGGTTTGAATATATAACATTTTGTTTGTAGCCCATCGGATAACGCTGCTGGGAGGTGAAGAGCATCCAGAATGAGTATATACGCAATGCGTATATGAACGAGTTAGGCGACATTGGCCTCTTTAAAAAGGAGGTGTATCTAAAATGTATAAAATAAAAGATGTCTTAAAACCCAGAAAGGATGTATTGGAAGGAACATTTCAAGGAGTAATACAAACGCATAAGGTTGATTCAAAAGAGAAACGAATTGAAAACAATCCAGAAGAATTCCTGAAAATTACCTATCCTTCTTCAGCAATAAAAAGAACTCTTGAAAGGATAGAAGAGAAGTTATCGGGAAGGTCACATCAAGGGGGGTTCTTACTTGTGGGACCATACGGCTCTGGTAAATCCCATTCACTGATAACTCTTTACCATTTGTTTAATAACCCATCATTAGCAGAAGAGTGGGGAAAGCGGTGGAGATTGGATTTTGAATTACCTAAAAAATCCCGGTCTGTTATAGTATCCAC
>NZ_JBMXYC010000054.1:0-46944 GCF_053996935.1 Candidatus Alkanophaga liquidiphilum | reverse complement strand
TGGAGTTGAGCGGTGCCGTGCCACCGACTTCTTTCTTGAGTTCAACCATGCAAGAAAAATTCGCCATTCTTTATAATGAGTTTAGAACCGCAAATTTCCCACTCCTCGAAGTTGAAAGGTTGATGGGGCTAATGCGACCCGCCTCTAACACCGTGAACGGGAATGCGAGCCCAATACTTGGCGAGTTTGTTATCTGTTTTCCGAATATCCATCAGGTCTTTTCGAATTACAAGAGGATACTCCTTATCAGGGTCAATCTTCCGATAAGTTCTCTTTCCTTGTTGCTTTGTTACAGAATAAACCCCTCTATCTTCCCCTGTCTTTAAGTAGTGTTGAAAATTATCGTATTCCCGATTAAGTAGCTCTAACTTTCGCTTCGTCAATCCTACGAGCCTTGCATCTGATTGTCTTTGTTATTTCCATACATTCTTTATACCGACTTTGAAGTATAATAAATTAATTACCTCTTCGGACAGAACCTTCTTTGCGACTGTAGGTAAACCCTTCAGCATCATCAAATTTTTTAATGAAATATTCTTCGGAATTGTAGAAGTTTGCACGATCATGCCAACTTACCAAAAAATTTTTAAAATATTTGATCATTACAAAACAGCATGAGCAAAGAATTTGAAAGCATAGATATAGCAACTCTGAGGTCTTTTCCGCCAACTTGCCCCGCATTCACAGACAAAGATATCCCGTTAAGGCGCTGGAACTCTCGTTGGTATATATTCTTCTACAGAACTGATAAGGACGCTGTTCGCAGAGCACTCCCACCACCCTTAGAGTATGTAAGCGATATTGTAGAGTTTTGGTGGTCTTGGAATCCTGTTACTACTTGTGCTGCACCAAACGGTATCACGGAAGTAGTAACTCCATTTGGTGAAGCAGGGATAACAATTCCAGCAAAATACAAAGATTATAAGGGCGGGTATTTCGCGTACATGTGGCTGAATTCCGATTTAGCTTTGATTCGCGGAAGAGAAGTCTGGGGGTATCCAAAGTATTTTGCTCAGGTGGATGTAGTTGAATACTCCGATAATTTTTGGATGAACATTGTTCACAACAGATGCTTAGTTGCATCAGCTAAGGGAAAATTCACGAACAAAGATTTTCCAAAACCATTTTGGTTAGAAGACCCTGAATGGGGGAGATTTGTATGGAGGACAATAACAGAACCCGATGGTAGTAAAACTCAGCATGTCTTGGCTTTTCAAGAACCAACATATAAAGGGGGGAGAAGAATTAAAGTTAAACCAGATTCAATAAGAACAGCCGCCCCCGAAGATTTTGATCTCTTGATTCAAGACACACCCTATGATAACCCCGCAACAGTATTGCCAGTACGAGAAATAATAGGGTTGTTTAGTTTTGAGTGCGATCTTGTTGTTCCGTATTCTAAGGTTGTTTGGTCACAACAATTTGAGTTTTAATATTTTTAGACTCCATAACTTTAAATTTTATTTTATAGATAAGATTGTCATTTTTTGGTATCGTCGCAGGACTTAGACAGATTTGGAAAAAGCTTAAAATAGTTGTATGCTATATCGTATCCAATGAATTACACTGGAAAGCTTTTAAGAATTAATCTGACTAAGGGGAAATCCTACGTTGAAGAATTGCGCGAGGACATTTTAAAGCAGTATCTGGGCGGCAAAGGATTAGCGGCGTATCTGCTTTTTAGGGAGCTTAGTAGAGGTATACACCCCTTCAGTCCAGAAAATAAAATCGTAATATCAACTGGACCCCTGACAGGAACTCACGCCCCGAGTGCAGTTAAATTTTGTGTTGCAACTAAATCACCTGCAACTTACGGCTGGACTGATGGTCATGCAAGCGGAACGTGGGGAATTGAATTAAAAAAAGCGGGGTATGATTGTATAATAATAGAGGGTCGGGCGAATAAGCCATCCTATGTGTTAATCAGAGATGGAAAAGTATCAATTATCGATGCCTCAATCGTATGGGGGGCATCGACCTTTGAAACAATGAGAATTCTAAAAGATAGGCACAGCACTACTGGACAGGCAAGAGTACTTTGTATAGGACCTGCAGGAGAAAAGCTATGCACCTTAGCCAATATATTTGCTGAGGGCAGGTCTGCAGGACGAGGTGGTGTCGGGGCGGTTATGGGTTCAAAAAACCTAAAAGCGATAGTAGTAACTGGACACAAAGAAAGAGTCGAACTGTACGATGAAGATTCATTTAACGAAGCAAGAAAAGAAGCCTTTCGAATTCTGTCTAAGCATCCCGTAACAGGTAAAATCCATCCTGAAATGGGGACCGCAAATATTCTTTTAAGTGTGAACGAGGCCGGAGGGTTGCCAACATATAATTTTAGACAAGGAGTTTTTGAATATGCTGACGAAATCTCTGGAGAGGCTTTTAAAAAGCATTTATGGCTGGATGGCAAAAGAAGAAAAGCCTGCCCTTTGTGTGTGAACAAATGCTCACATCTTGCAATAATTGAAAAGGGAAAGTGGAGAGGAGTTGTTGATGAGGGTCCAGATTATGAGAACATCGCAATGTTTGGTTCAAACTGTGGTGTTGCCGAAAGAGAGGCTATTGCTGTAGCAGAATACCTATGCGATTACTACGGCTTGGATGGCATCTCCGTTGGAAATACAATAGCTTTTCTTATGGAGTGTTATGAGAGAGGATTGATAGATAAACATGATACAGGGGGGCTCGATCTCAAATTTGGTAATGCTGATGCTATGGTTGAGGCGGTGATGATGACTGGGACATTTACCGGAATCGGTAAATTGAGTTCTCTTGGAGTAAAAAAAGCTGCAGCAAAGATTGGTAACGGTTCAGAAAATTTTGCAATTCATGTTAAAGGGCTGGAGGTCCCCGCATATGACCCAAGAGCGGCTTTTGGCATGGGACTCGCGTATGCGAGAGCTGATAGAGGTGCTTGTCATCTTCGGCCATTCACTTTTGGTATTGAAATTTCGTCCGAACCATACACAACTGAGGGCAAAGCAAAACTAGTTAAAAAGTTAGGTGATGCTAATGCAGCATTTAACAGTCTCGGACTTTGCTTGTTCGTAACTCTCGCATTAGAAACGGACTTAATTATTCAAATGTTGAACTTTGCAACCGGTATGAATTTATCTAAAGAAGATTACATTAGAATCGGAGAGAGAATTAACAATCTAACCCGAGCTTTTAATGTAAGAGAAGGTTTAGATAGAAGATATGACACCTTACCCAAACGTTTTACTAAAGAGCCAGCTCCTATGGGACCGAATAAGGGAAAAGTAGTTCCACTCGACCCAATGCTTGATGAATATTACCAACTCTATGGATGGGACTCACAGGGAGTACCTAAGAAAGAAACACTTTTAAGGCTTGATCTTGACTTTGTTGCTAGAGAGTTAGGATAAACTTTTTCTCCATTCAATGTATTGTTTGGTTACTGGGCTTGGTATTCTTTTTATCTTCCCGTTGCTTCCAAGACCCCATGGGGATACGGCAAGGGAGGCGGGCGGGTAGTTAAGTTTAAATACTTTGAAGTTGTGTGGTATAACGACCTCGTAACAGCCGTTAAGGCTGGGCAGCCATAAGGCGGGTGTGAAAGTAGCCCGTGAGTCCCGAAGGGGATAACGGGTAGTGGCGGCGTGAACCCGCCTGTGGGGATAAGGCAGCAACGACCTGCAAACTCCCCACGAAGCCCATTGCTAAGCGAGGGGTAGTTCACTAAGCAGCCCTTGTAAGGAAGCAAGGGGGTTGAGACGTGGAAAGCAGGATGGGCGGCGATGAGATTAAATTGATGCTTAGCGCCCTACTGCATGATGTGGGCAAGTTCTGGCAGCGTGCCGGCGGGAGAGGGAAACACTGGGATTTGAGCGATTCATTTATCAACACACACGTCCCGGAGCGTTGGCGGAGCACACTGGCGAAACAGCATCATGACTACGAAAAGTTTCGCTCTACGGGTTATGTGCCGCTTAAACGCTTGATCGTGGCGGACTGGCTCTCCGCTGGCGAGCGTGCCGCTACTGAGGAAGAAGTGGGCAGTAGGGGCGTGAGGGAGACGCCGCTCGTCTCCATTTTTTCTAAGATTGACATCAAAAGGGGGTCTCTGCCCCCAAAGCGATATTATAACGTCGAAAAGCTGACGCTTGACGAGAGCATATTTCCAAGCGAACACGTCACAGACTTGCCTTCCCGCTATGAGGCGCTCTGGAAAGAGTTTGTTGAAGAAGTAGAGGCAATAAAGTGGGTTCCTGACTTTGAAGCTTATTTTAACACGCTGCTTTTCATTTTGAGGAAATATACGTGGTGCGTGCCATCGGCGGTATGGCGGACTGAGCCTGATATTTCCTTATTTGACCATTTGAAGATGACGTGCGCGATAGCCTCTTGTTTAGATGACGTGGATGAAGAATACTGCCGAGCTTTGTTTAAGCGGGAGAAGAAGGAATTAACCAACGAGGAACGAGGTTTGCTCGATGAGAAAAAGTTCATGCTCGTCGCTGGCGATATTTCAGGCGTGCAAAGGTTTATATACTCGATAACCACTAAGGGGGCGGCGAAGGGGCTGCGTGGCAGGTCGCTCTACTTACAACTACTCTCAGAGAGCATGGCGGGATTCATATTGAAAAAGCTGGGCTTACCGCTCACGAACTTACTCTTCTGCGGCGGCGGGCACTTCTACATCTTGGCGCCTTCAGAGGCAGAGAAGCAGCTTGCGAGCGTGCGGGCGGAGGTTGCGGGTAAGTTGCTGGAGGCGCACCGTGGCGAGCTTTATCTGGCGCTGGCAGGCGTCTCATTTTCGACACTTGATATGTTAGAGCGGTTCAACGAGGTCTGGCAGAAAGTGGGCAAGATGCTGGCGAGGGAGAAGCGGCGGAAGTTCGCAGAAATCCTCGACGAGCATAAACGCATCTTTGGACCCGGCGGTGAGACAGGAGCGATATGCGACGTCTGCGGCGGTGAGGGGGGTGTGCGTGAAGAGACCGAGCGAAAAATATGCGAGTTCTGCTGGAGCTTGGAGGAACTGGCGAGAGAACTTCACAATGCGAAATACCTCGTTGAAATAAGAAAGGAAGGCATCATAGCGAGGAAAAAGTGGGAGTCCGTGCCGGCAGATTTCGGTTATAAATATGTGTTTTGCAGGGACGTCGGAAAAGCTAAGCGCATCGTGGAGAGCGAAGGGAAGGACGCCGAACACGTCTTTATTTACAAGTTGAACGAAACCGCAACGGACGAGCTTCGGGAAGCCTTTAGAGACGTGGAAATTCCCGTATCGTTCGGGTTCAAGTTCTTGACGCTGGCGACGCCGTTGAAAGAAGAGACGATAAGAGACGTAGAAGGCAGGGCTTACAAGCGTGAAATAAAGGATTTTGACGGCATTGCGGAAGGGGCGGACGGCGTGCGGAGGTGGGCGGTGCTAAGGGCGGACGTTGACGACCTCGGCATGATATTCTCAGCAGTTGGCAAGGAAGGCGTCTCACGGGTTTCTACGCTTAGCTCCATGCTCTCGTTGTTTTTCGGCGGCTGCGTCGAGAAAATATGCTCGCAAGGAGGCTACAAGGACATTTACGCCATTTATTCCGGCGGAGACGACCTCTTCATCGTCGGTCCTTGGAGCGAGCTGCCAAAGTTGGCTTGCCGCATCTACGAGGACTTTAGAAAGTTCACCTGCGAAAACCCGAACGTAACGCTGTCGTCGGCAATCAGCATGGCGCCAGCCGTGAAATACCCGCTGTATAGGGTTGCGAGAGATGCTGGCGACGCCTTAGACGATAAGTCGAAGCGCATTGAAAACAAGGACGCCATCACATTTCTGGAAATGCCAATGAAATGGGAGAAGTTTAATGCGGTGACGGGCTTAAAGGACGAAATTATAGCTCTATTGGGCTTGGGCGTCTCTCGTTCCCTGCTTCAGAGGTTATACAATGTTTATGCAGAGTTTAGAAGGCAAAGCGAGAAATATGGAGAAGTATTGGCGAGGCATGATGACAGATATGGGCGGTGGAGGTGGCTGCTTGCTTATTCAATAGCGAGAATGCGAAGCGGCAATAGGCATGCGAATGAAAAGCTGGAGGAGTTGAAGATGGGAGTTTGTGAGAACATTGAATATTTAGCTGTAAGTGTGCGATGGGCAGAATTACTAACGAGACGTGAGCGTGTGGAGGAGGTGACGCCGTGAGCATTGTGGATGAAATAAAAAGAGATTTGGACGCAATCTTGGGAGGGGACAGCAAGAAACTCGTGGAGACTGCGGATAAATTTGGAAAGCACTTAAAAAATAAAGGGCTTAGCACGTCGCAAATACGAGCGATATTCACGAGGGTGCAGCGGTTACGGAGGTTTGACGAAAACACGCTGAACGAGCTAAATTTACTGCGCCCTAAGATGGCGTATGCCGTAGGGCGGCACAAGGGAAAGGTAAAAGACCTTCAAGACGTTTTAGATGAAGCGATTCAGAAAATCGACAACGAAACGAAGTTTAAGAACTTCAAAGAGTTTTTCGAGGCTATATTGGCATACCACAGGTATCATGGAGGTGACTGAATGGAAACGCCGCGTCTGCTCGGCAAGATCATAATAAAAGGAATAATAGAGGCGAAAACCGGGCTGCACATCGGCGGGTCGCAGGTGAAATTGGAAATAGGTGGTGTGGACTTACCTGTCGTGAGAGATTCACTGTCCAACAGACCTTACATCCCCGGCTCCTCGCTGAAGGGGAAAATGCGGAGCCTGCTTTAGAAGGCGAAGGGCAAAACGCCCACCGAGAACCTCGCAACTGAGGAGCATCCCATACGGATTCACCTGTGCAAGAGTCCCGAGGAGCTTCAGAAATGCGAGGTGTGCAAGATTTTCGGGATGCCTTCCAGCTCCCCTGAAAAAGGGCAAAAAGCGTTTAACGAGCCGACGAGGCTGATAGTGCGGGATGCGCCGCTGACCGACGAAATCGCTGTGGAGTTAGAGGGTTTGGAGTTGCCATACAGCGAGGTGAAGTGGGAGAACGCCATAGATAGGATAACATCGGCGGCGAACCCGAGGCAGGTGGAACGGGTGCCCGCAGGCGCCGAATTCGAGTTCGAGCTTGTTTACAACGTGTTTGAGGAGGCGGATTTGGAACTTCTTAAACACGTTTGCGAGGCGCTTTCGCTCGTCGAGCATGACTACCTCGGCGGGCATGGTAGTCGTGGCTACGGACAGGTCGTCTTTAAGGACATTAAGATGTGGTGGAACTCAAGAGAGGATTATGAAAGCGGGAACATTGACGTTGCGGAAAAGTCGCCCATAAACGAGGACTACAACACGCCCTCTGCGATTTTAAAGAATTTTGACGGGATTAGAGAGAAAATCGGGATAGGCGGGGCATGACGAGCTTCATTCTGTGCAAACTCGTCCCAGACGCTCCGATGCATCTGGGCGAGAAAGAGGGAGTGCTGGAGGAGACTTTTGAGTACATTCGTTCAGACACGCTATTTAGCGCTATCTGCAATGCGTATCTGCTTCTTTACGGCAGGGAGGAGCTTGAGAGCTTGTTAGAGGGCTTCAAACTCGAACGCCCGCCGTTTTTGATGTCGTCAGCGTTCCCATACGCTGCGGACGTGCTCTTCTTCCCGCTGCCGAAGAACATAGACCTCTCCCCACATATTGACGTGAAAAAGGCGAAGCGTGTAGAACTCGTGTCTGAGAACATTTTTAAAGCCGCTCTGAAAGGGGATGTGGAGGATGTCATCAAAAAGGGCTACTGTTTGATGCAGGGCGGGCGTGTTCTGGTGACGAAGGAAGAGGCGGAACGTCTTAGGGATTATCTCGGCGTGCGAGTCGCTGAAGAAATAAGGATATGGAGGAAGAGAGAAGTGCCGAGGGTCGCACTAGACAGGAAGACCAACGCCTCCAACATCTATTACTTCGGCGAGGTGAAATTCGGCGAGAGCTGCGGGCTTTTCTTCCTGATGAAGGAAAGAAATGGCTTCAAGGGTGTAGAGAAGAGAGTGAAGGCAGCCTTGCGCCTCTTACGAGACGAGGGTATAGGCGGCGACAGAACCTATGGGAAAGGCATGTTCGAAGATGTTCGCTTTGACGGTATTTCGTTCGAGTGTGGGAGAAAAGATTTCTTCGTTACGCTTTCGCTGTATTATCCGAGGAAGGATGAGATTTCTTGTTTAAAAGATGCTTTCTACGATCTTGTGACGAGAGGGGGCTGGATATTTTCATACAGCGGTGTGAGTATGCGGAGGAGGTCCGTGCGAATGCTGGCTGAGGGTTCGGTGGTGCGTTTTGCAATGACGCATGAAGGTGGTGAAGATTTGCTGCACGGCGCCCTCGTTGACGTTACGCCTGCGGACTTCGGCTGGCATCGCATTTACAGGTATGGCTATGCGTTTCCCATACCTTTAGAGGTGGGCGGGCGTGAGCGACTTTAAATACGAGTTAGAGGTGCTTTCGCCGCTGCACGTCGGGAGTGGCGACCTGATAACGCCACTGGAGTATGTTGTAGTGGATGACAAGTTCTATCGAGTTGATATGAGCGCAGTATTCAGGGACGAGGAATTCAACGTTGAGGCTTTCATGGAGGCGGTGGGACGAGATGAGGAGCGCCTTCGCTTTTCAGACTTTTCATCACCTGAGTTAGGAAAGAAGTATGAAAGATATGCGTTAGCGTTGTCTGCCGCTACGAGAAAAGACCTTGAAAGTAGAGCTGGCGACGTTAGGGAGTTCATTAAGACCAAGGAAAGACCTTACGTCCCCGGAAGCTCGATAAAGGGAGCGATAAGGACGGCAATGTTATGGAATGCGTTAAAGGAAGACCCAGGAAAGCTCAGAGCGCTGAAAAATCATTTGCGAAGGCTAATGCGGCAGGACAAAGTAAACAAAAAGAAAGTGGGCGAATACATAGAAAAGCTGGTTTTCGGGAAGGAGCCGCATTGCGAAGTTCTGCGTGCGTTGCAGGTCTCAGATACCGAAGCAGCATCTATAGGGCGTTTAGAAGTATACGAAGTCAGGACGCTGACGACAACACCGAACGGGCACAGGTGGAAGGGTTTTTACACGTTTGTGGAGGCGTTGAAGCCGGGGAGTCGGCTGACGCTGCGTCTGAAGCTTGACGACTTCCTCATGCGAAGGGAAGTTGCAAGCGTGTTGGAAATCGAGGACAAGCTCTGGATGCTTGAAAAAATCCCGCAGGCGTGCAACATGCTCGCAAAATACACAATTGACGGCGAACTATGGTTTTTCAGGAAGTATGCACGTGAGCTTGCTGGCGTTTTGAGATTTTATGAAGATTTGCGCTCAAAAGTTGAGGCGTTGCTTTCGTCAAGCGGCGATGAGCGCTCTTTTCTATTCCATCTGGCATGGGGCGTGGGCTGGCACGGGATGACCGTCGGAAGCCTCCTAAAAGACGATGCCGTATTCTTCTTAAACCTTAGGAAGGCTTTCGAGTTAGGAGAAATTAGACTTTGCGGAAACTGCGGGGGTAAGATCAGAGGGAACTATTGCAGGAGATGTAGGAAAAAGCTAAGCCCCAGAGAAGTCAGGAAGATATATGTTCCAGAATTCCCGAAGACTCGCCGCATAGTGTTTGAAGGCGGAAAGGCGAGATATCCGCTGGGGTGGGTGGAGTTAAGAGTTCGTGATGGGTGAGGATGATGCGGAAGGCGCTTTTAATAACTGTTGGGACGGGGGTTGGAAACGACAAAGAGAAGGCAGTAGAGAGTTTGGCGAGAGGCATCGCTTACTCCATAAAAATTCACAATCCTGATAAAGTGGTGTTTGTTACGACTGCGGAGAGCGAGAGGGACACTCTGCCGAGGGTTTTGAGAGAAGTGGAGCTAGATAACTATGCGGTCAAGCGTCTGAGGGACTTCAGCGACATTGAGAGCATTTATGAGGATATTGTGAGCATCATGCGTGAGTTGCAGGATGAAGGTTTTGCGAGTGAGGACATAGTCGTGGATTATACGAGTGGGACGAAGGCGATGTCTGCAGGCGCTGCGATTGCAGGGGCGTTGTCCGAGGTGGAAACACTAAGCTACATCAATGGGAAAAGGGAAGGGGGGATAGTGGTGCGAGGGACGGAGAAACTGCTTCCAATAAGACCTTACAAGATTTTGATAGACAATAAGCTGAAGACGATAAAAGAGCTGTTCAACACGCACCAATTCGATGCATGTCTCAAGCTAATCGAGGATTTAAAGGCGAAGACCGCAAACAGCGAGGTTCAAGAGAAGTTGGCGTATTACGAGGCGGTGTGCTCTGCTTATTCCGCATGGGACAAGTTCGAACACGAGCGGGCATCTGAAATTTTAAAGGAAGTAAAAGGCGAGTTCGCAGATAACAAGAAATTTCTCGGAAAGATGCTGAAATCAGAAGATAGGGAGCCATTTTTGATAGCTGACCTTTTGAACAATGCAAGGAGAAGGATGGAGGAGGGCAAGTATGACGACGCCGTCGCTCGTCTTTACAGGACGATGGAGTTAATAGCGCAATATGCGCTAAGGAAGAAATACGAAATTGACAGCTCAGACGTGGACACGTGGCATTTGAAGACGCTCGGTGTAGGGCGGCGTGTTATGGAGAAGTATGAGGCATTAAAGGGCGAAGACGGCAGGATAAGGCTCGCCCTGAGACAGGACTATGAGCTGTTAAAGGATTTGGGGGACGAGCTGGGGCAGAGGTTTTCAGAGGACAATGAGATGCAAAATCTGCTCGGCAAGCGGAACGCCTCGATACTGGCGCACGGGCTGGAGCCTGTGAGCAGGGAGGACGCAGAGAGGTTGCTTTTGCGGGTTAAGGAGTATGCGGGCGTGGTTGTAAGCGATTTAGAGGGGCTGAGCACGCAGGCTGAGTTTCCGAGGCTGTAATGCAAGTGAGGATACTCGTTCTGACCATAGAGACCACGAAGCCCATAAAAGAAGACGGTAGCAAGCTTAGAGGGTTCATAGCGAACAAATTCAGAGAATATCCTTTATTGCATCACCACGTAAGCGAGGGGCATATCTACACATATCCAAAGGTGCAGTATAAGGTAATAGAGGGGAATGCTATTATTTTGGGCATTGGGGAGGGCGTAGAGATTCTAAAGAGAATATCAGGGGAGATAGAAGAATTGCAGCTTGGTAAGAGTGCGTATGGAGTGGCGGGCGTGAACATGATGCAAAGGCGTGTAGATTTTGGCGTCAGTCGAAGGAGCAACCAGTATAGGTTCATAACTCCGTGGCTTGCGCTGAGCCCTAACAATTACAGGAAATATAAAACAATAAAAGGGTGGAAAGAGAGGAAGGAATTTTTGAATGGGATTCTTGTTGGGAATATACTTTCTATGTGTAAAGGTCTTAATTACGTGGTGCGGAGGAGATTAGAGGCGCACTCACGCTTGGAAGAGCGTGTAGCGTATTATAAAGGGATACCTCATATCGGTTTTGCTGGCGAGTTTAGGGTAAACTTCAGGATGCCTGACTTCTTTGGTCTCGGGAAGGGCGTCTCCCAAGGCTTCGGCGTGGTGAAGGCGTTTAAATAATTTTACTCGTAGCAAACGTTTTTCAGAGTTTTTAAGGACGAAAGACTTATGATAGAGCGGCGGCTTCGCAATATAGTTATCTCAAGGTTTGGGACGAGCAAGGAGGGGGGATTAATAAAAATAACGACGAGCGACGGTGCGCACGTGCTCGTGTCACCGAGAGAGGTAGAGCAGATAATCATCGCAGGCGAATCCTCAATAACGAGCGGCGTGGTGCGGCTGATGTTGGAGAACGGAGTTGATTTGGTATTCGTCGAACATAAGCCCACAAACTTCTTTGCGAGGGTCGTAAGGAGCGATTATAACATGATAACCGCCCTCTGGAGGAAGCAAATAGCGATGAGTAAGGAAAAACGTCTGGAGATAGCGAGAGAGATCATAGACTGCAGCATATACAACAAAATACGGCTGTTGCAGAGCGTCGCAAAGAACAGATGTGTGGACTTTGAGGGAGAAATTGCGCATCTGGATAGCATGCGTGGTGCTTTACAGGACGCGGATAATGATGGTGCGCTGATGGGCATAGAAGGACGCGCTGCTCGTGCGTATTTCGAGTGTTTGCGGCAGTTATTTCCTGAAGAGTTCGGATTTAGGGCGAGGAGCAAGCATCCCCCCTTGGACCCTATCAATTCGATGCTGAGCTATGGCTACACCGTCCTTCTGTCAAGGGTGGAGTATGGGCTGATGCTGGCGGGCTTGAACCCCTACGAGGGCGTATTGCACGTGGCATACCGGAACAGGCGGGTGCTGAGCTTCGACCTCATAGAAGAGTTCAGGCAGCCGATTGTGGACCGTGTCGTGATAACTCAGGTCGGGCAGAGGAAAATAAAGGTGGAGGACTTTGAGAGACGTCCTGAGATGTGTTACATGAAGGATGGGACGAAACGCAACTTTTTAGATGCTCTCTATCGGCGGTTGGAGGACCAATACACATACAAAGGGAGACGTATGGAGTTTCTGGATATAATCTTCGAGCAGGCGAAGGCGTTAGCGAGGGCGATAGGGGACGATGAGCGTTATGAGGGCTTCAGATATAGGTGAAACGTATGCGGCGACGCCCCATCTATGTGGTCTATGACATAAGGGACGATAAGTTACGAAACGAGCTTGCGAGACGGCTTAGGTATTATGGACTGCACAGGGTGCAGTATAGCGTGTTTGCCGGCGCCGTTCCCCGAAGCGACAAGAACAGGCTCGTGGAGGAGGTGCGTAACATGGCGTTGGACGCTGATGACAAAGTGCATATCCTTGAAATCTGCGAGAGGTGCAAAAAACGAGCCGTGAGCATAGGAAAAACGATGGAACAGCAGGAACATCTCATACTCTGATTGGCTGCTCACCCCGAATCCGGCTAAAATCCGAGCGGTTTGGCGCGCAGCCAACCGCATTCACGATGCGGAAAAGCGAAAATTATAAAAGTAATGGCAAAAAGAAGGATTCTTAGGTAGCGTTGCAGAAAAGTCCAAAAAAACAAGGATTGAAACGTGATACGCTGCTGAGTGCCGTATTGCCTCGACAGTCCCGTTGCAGAAAAGTCCAAAAAAACAAGGATTGAAACACAAAGACGGCGTAAGCTTCCAATGCGGGTTTTCTGTTGCAGAAAAGTCCAAAAAAACAAGGATTGAAACACGAAGATGCCACCGCTCTCTGCGAACACGTCCATTAGTTGCAGAAAAGTCCAAAAAAACAAGGATTGAAACAGTTATAGACGAGCCACCGACCACGCCTGTTCTTTTTTAGTTGCAGAAAAGTCCAAAAAAACAAGGATTGAAACAGAGCAAAAAGGCATATCGGCGGTGGCTACGGTATGGGCACGTTGCAGAAAAGTCCAAAAAAACAAGGATTGAAACAAGGAGCCACTGGCAGCACAGCTCATAAGAACCGCGTTGCAGAAAAGTCCAAAAAAACAAGGATTGAAACGGATGAGAATGAAGGGCGGTGCCAGAATATAAACCAGGTTGCAGAAAAGTCCAAAAAAACAAGGATTGAAACGCGATTAACAAGTCCCTCGAATATCCGCAGAGCCGTTTTGGTTGCAGAAAAGTCCAAAAAAACAAGGATTGAAACGAAGAACTTACCCTCATAGCTCGCGATGCCACCAGAGTTGCAGAAAAGTCCAAAAAAACAAGGATTGAAACTTCATGAGAGGATGAGCATAACAACATGGTTAAACGTGTTGCAGAAAAGTCCAAAAAAACAAGGATTGAAACGAAGCATGAGCGAAGAAGAGCTTAGACCCCCTTCCCCAGTTGCAGAAAAGTCCAGGAAAACAAGGATTGAAACTTGGGATTCCGGCCTCGGAGCGTCGCAAGCAAGTTAAGTAATGGTGCCGTTACCTGGTAACGGGGGCATGATACTAAACCCGAGACCCAAGGAGCGGAGGGAGGACCTCTTCGACAGGGAGGGCGAGAGCGAGGCGCTCAAGAGCGCAATCGGCAAGTTCCCACTTACGCTCCTCTTGGGCATGAGGCGGGTCGGGAAGACGTCCGTGCTCAAGGTGGTGCTCAATGAGGTCGGAGGGGTTTACATCGACGCGAGGGCGCTTTACTTCGCCTCCGGCGGCTGGATCACGAGCGAAGCTCTAACCAACGCCTTCGAGAGGGCTCTGAACGGCTTGAAGTCCCCGCTCAGGCAGGGGGCGGCTGAGGTTTTGAGAAGGGTAAAGGGCGTGAGCGTGGCGGGAGTCAGCATCTCCTTCGATAGTAGTGCGCAGCTTCCGGACGTGCTGGCGGCGCTCAACGACCTCGACGCCGAGGCGGTCATCGCCTTCGACGAGGCACAATATCTCAGGTATTATGGCGGCAGAGGGGGCAGAGCCGTCCTCGCGATGATAGCGTTCGCCTATGACAACTTAGAGAACGTGAGGTTCGTGCTTTCAGGCTCGGAGGTGGGGTTGCTCCACGACTTCATCGGCGTTGATGACTATGAGTCCCCGCTTTACGGTAGGGTTTACGGGGAGGTCACGATTGAGCCCTTTTCACGGGAGCTGTCGAAGGAGTTCCTCGCCGCAGGTCTGAGAGAGGCAGGAGTCGAGATGAGCGAGGGCGAGCTTGAGAGAGCTACGGAACTCCTCGACGGAATTCCGGGCTGGCTCGTCGAGCTCGGCTGGAGATACGTCGAGACGAGAGACCTCGAAAGAGCTTTGCAGGACGTCATCGTGAAAGCGGAGAAGTTCCTCAAAGGGGAGCTGAAGGAGCTTGAGCGGCGGAGTAGGCGTTACGTGCTCATACTGAAGGCGATAGCACGGGGCGTGGACAGGTGGGAGATGATAAAGGACTTCGTGAGCGTGAGGGGAGGGAAGATACAGAACGCAAGGCTCGCAGAACTGCTCAGAAACCTCGAGAAAATGGGCTGGATAAGAAAGATCTACGAAAGGGATGTGCGGAGATACGAGGTCGTGGACCCCGTGGTGCTGAGGGTTCTGAGAAGGCTGTAAGTGCGGCTTTTGCGCTCTTCCTGCACGCGGGCTACTGCGTGCGTTTGAGATGATTTAAGAGAGCAAACTCGGGGGCTCCTAAGCCCGCTCACACGACCGCCGCCGCCGACGGTCTGCGCTTAGCTCCTCTGCTGAATAAGGAGGCTGGTGGCACCGGGGAGACCTGTCGCCGTTGACGAGCGAGGGCGGAAGGCGCTCTTCGTCGAAGTGAAGTGGAGCGAGCTGAACGAGAGGGAAGTCGAAAGGCTGCTCGCAGAACTGGAAAGAAAGGCTGAAGAAACCGGTCTCAACGGATACGAAAAGTTCTACGGCGCCGTCACCAAGGAATCATCGTCCGACTTGGGCGTGGGTCTTAAACGGCTTAGAAAAATACTTTCCGCCAAGAGGCTTGCGCCGTGAACGGCAATCTGGAACTGGATGAACTACAACTTTGTAATGCCATACGAGCTTGTAGTCGGTCGCATAGAAGTGTGGACGAGCGGGAACATTTAAGTAGCCTGCTGCCGTGCGGGATTCTTGGCTCAGCCTCGATTAGGAAAATCTGATTGCGCTCTCGGGCAGAGCTGCTATCGCTTTTGACTCAGATGTTTTTCGCAGGGGTATTGGTAAGCGGCTGCACTTTTAAAATATAAGGGCGTTTGGCATTGTGACCTCCTCCCTCCATTGAGGGCATCCACCGGATGCGCGATGGGGAGTGTGCCAGATACGGCGCTCCCCTCCGGGCGGGCGGGTCACGACGCCCCTGACCGCAGGTATACCCACAGCCTCGTCATATATTCATACGTAAGTATAAATACTTTTTCCCACCTCCCCTGCCCACCTTAAGGAGGGGATTAGCAGCCACATCATTCTAAAGTTGCAGAAACGTCTAGGAAAAGGATTGAAAGCAGGACTGCTTGTCCCTCCTGCAGCGTCACGAGTTTAAGAAGTTAAAAGCGAAATATGCGCCTAAGGGCTATCGACTTAAATGATTGCAGAGATAAGGGTCAACTACGAAAGATGCACTGGTTGTAAGGAGTGCGTCAAAGCCTGCACTTATGGAGTTCTGGAGTGGTTTGAAGACAGGCCCATAGTGGCAAATCCTAATAATTGCGGTGGGTGCAGGGAGTGCCAAAAAAGCTGCCCGCAAGATGCGATTGTGATTATAAGTAAGAAATAAGTCCAACAGCACGTCTCGGTAAAAAGCTTTAAGGATGAGATTTCCGATTATGTTATGCGTAACTTTGCGGACCGTCTAATCGAGCTCGTGGATGCGCTTGAAAATCCTTCATGCGTAGGTTTGGACCCTCGCATCGCTGACATCCCCGCAGCTATAAAGGCTGAAGCCGTCGCCACATGCGGCAACACGCTGGAAGCCGTAGCAAGGGCTTTTCTCGAGTTCAACAAGCGTCTCGTAGATGCTACTTACGACATCGTGCCCGCTTATAAGCTGCAAGCGGCTTTCTACGAAGCTTACGGCGCCCACGGGCTCGACGCCCTCGGAATAACAATCTCGCATATAAAAAAGCGTCGTCGCCTCGTAATTCTCGATGCGAAGCGTGGCGACATCGGCAGCACCGCACAGGCATACGCCGACGCCTACTTGGGCACGGTGGAACTCTGCGACCGTTCGAGAATTTCGGGATTCATAGTCGCCGACGCCATGACCGTAAACCCTTACTTCGGCTACGACGGCGTAAAACCCTTCTTGGACGCTTGCGAGCGGGGGCATGGCGTCTTCATCATCGTTAAAACCTCAAACCCCTCCTCAAAAGAACTTCAGAGCTTGCGGCTTGCAGGCGGCGGCGAGTTCTACGAGGCGGTTGCGCGGAAGGTCTCGGAGTGGGGCGCTTCAGAGCAGGCGCTCGGCAGCAGCGGATACTCTGCCGTCGGTATGGTCGTCGGCGCAACGTTCCCAGCAGAGGCGAAGAGATGCCGGGAAATAGCTAAAAACGCCATCGCCCTCGTGCCCGGCTACGGATACCAGGGAGGACGTGCCGAGGACGTCGTTCCGCTCTTCAACAACGACGGCCTCGGGGCGATAATAAGTTCTTCAAGAAGAATAATTTTTGCATATAAGGACGAGCGGTTCAAGGCTGAAAGCTTTGAAGAATCGGCAAGACGAGCTGCGATGACGATGCGGGAAGACCTCGTGGCGGCGCTGCGGGACGCTGGCATCTGCAGGTGGTAGCCGAGCGGCTGAAACGAGGCTGGAGCTCATGAGGATAATAGCCTTTGTCGGCGCCCCTGCATCCGGGAAGACCGAGGCGGCGAGCGTCGCCCGAGAGCTTGGCATCCCCGTCATCTCAATGGGCGACGTGATAAGAGCGGAACTAAAACGGCGAGGGCTCCCCTTAACCGACGAGAATGCTGGAAAAATGGGCAACGAGCTCAGGCGAAAAGAGGGGATGGATGCGGTGGCGAGGCGTTGCGTCCCTTTAATAAAGGCAGCTAACGCCGATATTGTCGTCGTTGAGGGCGTAAGGGGCATCGCCGAGGTCGAAGCATTCAAAAAGGAGTTTGGCGGCGATTTCCTGCTCGTGCGGGTCGAGGCGTCGTTCCCGACGAGATACGAAAGGATAAGGCGGAGAGGGAGGGGTGACGACGCTCTCCGCCCTGAGGAATTTAAAAGAAGAGAGGAGCGTGAGATGGGCTGGGGCATGGCGGAAGCCATGAGAATTGCTGACATCGTCGTTGAGAACGAGGGGAGTCTTGAAGAGTTTAGGGAAAGGATAAAGGAGCTTTTGGGGAATTTAATGCGGAGTTGAGATGGCGGCTGGAGCAGGAGGAGTAGGAATAGAAGAAAAATGGACCGAAAAATACCGCCCAAGGAGCTTGGCGGAGGTTGTTGGCAACAGGAAGGCGGTGGAAGAGTTGCGGAAGTGGGCGAAGGACTGTGTCGAGCAGCCTGCTATCCTTTACGGACCGCCTGGCTGCGGGAAGACGTCAGCGGCGCACGCACTTGCGGCGGAGCTTGGTTGGGAGGTCATCGAGCTTAATGCCAGCGACCAGCGGAGTGCGCCCGTCATAAAAAGCGTCGTCGGGACGGCGTCCGTGAGCGGGACGTTCAGCAAGAAAAAACGGCTCATCATCCTCGACGAAGCTGACAACATACACGGCAGGGAAGACTACGGCGGCATGCGGGCGCTCTCTGAAGTTTTAAAGAGGACAAGACAGCCCATCATACTCATTGCAAACGACGTTTACAAGCTGCCCAGACCCCTAAGAGACCGCTGCAAGCTCATCCGCTTTTACAGGATAAGAACGGATACAGTCGTAAAATTACTGCGGCGGATTTGCGAGCGTGAGCATCTCGATATTAACGAGGAGCTTTTGCGAGAAGTCGCAGAGAACTCGAACGGCGACCTGCGGTCTGCGATTAACGACCTGCAGGCAGTCGCCGCAGTCAAAGAGATGACTGTCGGCAGGCGGGACGTGCGGGTAACAATTTTTGACGCTCTAAAGAAGATTTTTCACGGAGAAGACCTGCTTACGGCATTGTATGCGCTCTACGACGCCGATGAGAATCCTGAGGACGCCATAATGTGGGTCTATGAGAACATGCCCTTAGAATACGAGGGGAAAGAGCTTCTGAAAGGCTTGCGCAGGCTTAGTCGAGCAGATGTTTTCCTGTGGCGTGCTCGGCGTGTCGGCTATCGGATGTGGAGATATGCATCCTTTCTCATGTCCGCAGGCGTGCTTGCTGCGAAGAGTAGGGAAAAGAAGTATAGGCGCAAGCGGCGTGGCGGCGGCTACGGCGTCCCGTGGCGTGCGAGAGCCGTGAAATTCGAGCATGTTGTGGGGAAAATAGGCGAGCAATGCAACGTCTCAAGGGCTTATGCCCGCCAATTCTTAATTCCACCTCTCAGGGTCATGTTTGAGGACGAAAAAATGGCAGCAGAGGTCTCTGCGGCACTCAGCTTGGACGCTGAGGACGTAGCTGCACTTACGGGCATGAGCGTGGAAGCGGCGAAGAAAATAATTTCCCATGTTGGCGGCGGCAGCGTGGAGGTTAAGAAGGCCAAAAAAGAAAGCGAAGAAGAGGCTGGAGTAGCTAAGGCTCAAGCAAATGCAAACCTTGAGGCTGAAGTCTCTGAAAAAGGGCAAAGAACCCTGTCCGATTTTTTTGAGGCTTGATCGGCTATGGGAGGCGGATAGATGTCATTTTCATGACACTTTTGCTCTCTTCTTAACTCAGTATTTTGGCATCATGCTTCACTCAAACCTGACGGGGATGCCTTTGCTCCTCAAAAACTCTTTAATTTCGCCGATGGAATATTCTGCGTAGTGGAAGATGCTAGCAGCGAGCGCCGCTGACGCCTTTGTCTTCTTGAAAACTTCTTCAAAGTGTTCAAGCGTGCCGCAGCCGCCTGATGCGATTACGGGGATGCGCACACGCTCGCTCACAGCTTTTGTAAGCTCGATGTCGTAGCCGTCCTTCGTTCCGTCTCGGTCCATAGAAGTTAAGAGGATCTCGCCAGCACCAAGTGCTTCGACCTCCATCGCCCACCTTATCGCATCAACACCCGTGAACTTTCTACCGCCATAGACCGAACACTCGAACCAACAAGGACCTTGCGATGTCTCCACAATTATTTTACCTTCCTTCTCCGCTCGCTCCCTTTCTTTGGTGCCGAGGTATCTGCGTTTTGCGTCTATTGCGACGACGCACGCCTGCGAGCCGAAGAATTTTGAGATTTCGGTGACGAGCTTCGGGTTTTTGATGGCGGCGGTGTTTATCGAGACCTTGTCCGCACCCGCCGTAAACAGCTTGCGGGCGTCCTCGACGCTGCGGATGCCTCCGCCGACCGTCAGGGGTATGAAGACGTTCTCCGCAGTTTTTCTCACGACGTTGACCATGGTCTCACGCCGCTCGTGTGACGCCGTGATGTCGAGAAACACTATTTCGTCGGCGCCTTGCTCGTCGTATTTTGCGGCAAGCTCCCACGGGATCCCCGCATACCTTATCCGCTTGAATTCTATACCCTTTACGACTCGCCCTTGTGGGACCGCAAGGTCACAGTCCAAGCACGGAATTATCCGCCTTGCCAGCATCGCTTTTACCTTGGTCAGGCGGAGAATAAAAAGTTAAGCTACTAAACGACGGAAAACGAAAAGTTTAACGTAAGTTTGCCGTGAAGAACCTTAGAGATGAAGGAAAGGCAGCAAGGCGAGGAGCCTCCAAGAATCGGCGTTTTCATCTGCCACTGCGGCACGAATATTGCTGGCGTTTTGGACGTAAAAAGCCTACGTGAGTTCGCTGCGGGGCTTGAGGGCGTGGTCGTCGCCCGGGACTATCCTTACATGTGCTCGGACCCCGGGCAGGAGCTTATCAAGAAAAGCATAGATGAATTTGACCTAAACAGGGTCGTCGTCGCTTCGTGCTCGCCGCGGATGCACGAGCCGACGTTCCGCGGCGTTCTCGAGGAAAAAGGGCTCAATCCCTACTTCTTCGAAATGGCTAACATCCGCGAACACTGCTCCTGGGTGCATGAGGACGTGGAGAAGGCGACTGAGAAGGCTAAACGGCTGATAGCGGCGGCAGTTGCGAAAACGAGGTTGCTTGAGCCTTTGGAGCGCAAGCGTGTGCCTGTGATACCTTCTGTCCTTGTGATAGGCGGAGGAATTGCTGGCATACAAGCGGCGCTCGACATTGCGGACGCTGGTTTCAAGGTCTATCTGGTGGAGCGAGAGCCGAGCATCGGCGGGAAGATGGCGATGTTTGACAAAGTTTTCCCGACGTTAGACTGTGCCGCGTGCATCCTCACGCCGAGGATGGTGGACGTCGCCCGCCACCCGAACATCGAGCTTATTACTTATGCGGAGGTGGAGAGCGTAGAGGGGTATGTTGGTAATTTTAAGGTTAGGGTGAGGAAGAAGCCACGATATGTGGACGAGACGAAATGCACGGGTTGTGGGGAGTGTGCTAAAGTTTGCCCGGTGGAAGTGCCAGATGAATTCAACATGGGTTTTGGCACGAGAAAGGCTATATATGTGCCGTTTCCTCAAGCAGTTCCCCTTAAATATACGATAGAAAAGTTGGACAGTATATCCCCATGTAGGGCGAATTGTCCTGCAGGCTCAAATGTTCAAGGTTATGTGGCGTTGATATCAAAAGGGAAATTCAAAGAGGCTTTGGAGCTTATTATGGAGAAAAATCCGTTACCTTCGGTTTGTGGGCGTGTATGTCACCATCCGTGCGAATTTAATTGTAACAGGAAGGAAATAGACGAACCTATTGCTATAAGGGCTTTAGAAAGATTTGTTGCGGATTGGGTGAGGGAGAAGGGGGAGGAGAAAATAGAGCCTGTGAAGGCGACGAAAGATAAAAAGGTTGCAATTATAGGGGCAGGACCTGCAGGGCTCACTTGTGCGAGGAATCTTCTCATGAAAGGTTATTCTGTGACTGTTTTTGATGAAAATCCCTCCCCTGGAGGGATGATGGTCAATTGTATACCCGATTATCGAGTGCTAAGGGAAGTAGTGGAGTATGATGTAGATCGTATTATCCGGTTAGGGATAGAGTTCCGAAGGGGCGTAAAAATTGGTAGAGATAAAACGATAGAGGAGTTGAGGAAGGAATATGACGCTATTTTTATAGCTATCGGGGCACAGCGACCACGAGAATTGAGGATAGAAGGTGTAAATCTAAAAGGAGTTATCTATGGGATACCCTTTTTGAGGAGGGTTAAAGCACAGAGCGAAATAGAGGATTTCGGTGAGAAGATAATCGTCATCGGTGGGGGTAATGTCGCGATAGATTGTGCTAGATCTGCACTTAGGATTGGAGCTAAAGAAGTGAAGCTTGTTTGTCTTGAAACGAGGGATTTGACCTCAAAGGACAGAATGCCTGCACATGAGTGGGAGATAGAGGAGGCTGAGGAGGAGTGGTTGGTGATACACCCTTGTTTAGGACCGAAGAGGATAGTGGGTGAGAACGGAAGGGTTATCGGATTAGAGGCGGTAGAATGTGTTTCAGTTTATGATGATGCGGGCAGATTTGCGCCAAAATTTAATGAGGAGCGAAAAACATTTATCGAAGGAGATACGGTAATCATTGCTATCGGTCAGGCTGCGGATTTCACAGGGTTTGAAGATGTAGAAATTACGCCCTGGGGGACTATCAAGGTCGATCCGGTTACATTGGAGACAAACATACCTAGCATTTTCGCAGGAGGTGATGTCGTTAGAGGACCCGCGTCCGTCGTAGAAGCCGTAGCTGATGGGAATGAGGCGTCGATCTCGATAGATAGGTATCTAAGAGGTGAAGACCTCAAAAGGGGTAGGAAGGAAGAAAAGAAAATATCCCCATTACCGGAAAGGGAAATAGAGAAGAAGCCTCGACATAAGATACCGAAATTATCGGTTGAAGAGCGTGTAAAGAACTTTAAAGAGATAGAGTTATGTCTTTCTGAAGAGGAGGCGGTGGAGGAAGCGAAAAGATGCTTTAATTGCAGTGTTTGTAGCGAATGTAAGGAATGTGTGAGGGCGTGTGGGGAACGAAATGCGATAAATCATGAGATGAAGGAGGAGATAATAGAGCTGAATGTGGGTGCGATAATAGTGGCGACGGGTTATGATTTGTTTAATCCTAAGCTCAAGCCTGAATATGGATATGAAAAATACGATAACGTGATAACGGGTTTAGAGTTTGAAAGGTTATGTTCGGCAAGTGGTCCTACACGGGGTAAGATAGAGATAAATGGAAAGGAGCCGAAGAGGGTGGTATTTGTACAATGCGTCGGCTCGCGCGACAAGCAGGTCGGGAACGAATACTGCTCGCGGGTGTGCTGCATGTACACGGCGAAGCACGCCCACCTCATCAAAGAGAAAATCCCCGACGCCGAGGTCACCATCTGCTACATGGACGTCCGCGCCTTCGGGAAGGGCTATGAGGAGTTCTACGAGCGGGTGCAGCGTGAGGGCGTCATTTACCGCCGTGGGAACGCCGCCGAGGTTTACAAGAAGAGTCCGGACGAGGACACGCTCATCGTCAGGCTTGAGGACACGCTACTCGGCGTCGTCCGTGAAATCGAGGCGGACCTTGTAGTTTTGGCGGCAGGGCTCGTGCCAAGTCGTGGAGGCGAGAGGATAATGGAGTCTTTGAAGTTGCCCGCCGGCAGAAACCGCTTCCTCCTTGAGGCGCACCCGAAATTGAGACCTGTGGAGACCGTGGTGGATGGCGTGTTCCTTGCGGGCTGCTGCCACTCCCCTAAGGACATCTCGGATACGGTGGCGCAAGCGTCGGCGGCGGCGATGAAGGCTATGATGCTCCTCTCTAAAGGTTACGTAGAGACGGAGCCGACGATAGCGTTCGTGGACGAATTGCGATGTCGTGGCTGCGGCACGTGCGTCGAGAGCTGCGAGTTCGGTGCGGTGAAGCTTGTGGAGCGTAAAAGAGAGACGCCGGCTGGCGTGCTGCTGACGAAGGTTGCGAGCGTGGACGAGACGCTCTGTAAGGGTTGCGGCGCTTGTGCTGCGGCGTGTCCCGTCGGCGCGATGAACATGCGACACTTTAAAGACGAACAACTGATGGCGATGACCGAGGCTGCTGCCACGGCGGCGGGGGTGGAAGGATGAAGAATGATAATAATGCAACGCGTGAAAAGGAGCCTGAGATACTTGCATTTTGCTGCAACTGGTGCGCTTACATCGGCGCCGATCTCGCAGGCGTGTCCCGTCTGAAATACCCGGAGAACGTCAGAATTATAAGGGTAATGTGCACGGGACGTGTCTCTGAGGGCTTGATCATGCGAGCGTTCGAGAGTGGCTTCGAGGGGGTGCTCGTCGCCGGTTGCCACCTCGGCGAATGTCATTACATCAATGGGAACGAGAAAGCGATGCGCAGAGTCGAGAAGCTGCAGAAGCTTCTTGAGCTACTTGGGATTGGAGGTGGGCGACTGAGGTTTGAGGAGATTTCTGCGTCGGAAGGGGGGAAATTTGCGGAGGTTGTGAAGCGGTTCGTTAAGGATTTAGAGGAGATGCCGCCGGTCACCTGCGCCTTCTGCGGCGGGGCGGCGGAGACGGACGTAAAGGCGGAAATTGAGAAAATAGTTGGAGAGACGAAAGCGTTTTACTGCGTGGAGTGCGGGAAGTGCACCGCCTCGTGTCCAGTATCAAGGTTTTTGGAGGACTACTCGCCGAGGACTAACGTCGAGCGTGCAGTTTTCGGGCTGAGCGAGGAGACGCTCTCCGATACGAATATTTGGCAGTGTCTGACGTGTGGGCTTTGCGAGCAGCGATGCCCGGCAGGCGTGGATTACGTGCGGTTTATAAGAGAGATGCGACGGCTGGCGAGCGTCGCCGCTCAGAACAGGTGTTCATGTGCGCACGGCGGCGTCCTCCAAGGAATGATGCGGCTCATGGCTTACGAGAACATCACGCCAAGGAAGTTCGACGTTTTCGACGGGCTTAAAGTTTCGAGGCGTGGCGAACTGATGTATTTTATGGGGTGCTTGCCGTTCTTCGACGTGATTCTGGACGAGGCGTCGCCGGGCGGTGTAGAAATTGCAAGAAGCGTCGTTTATATTATGAACAGACTGGGGATAAGCCCCGTGATTCTGGAAAGCGAGCTTTGCTGCGGGCATGACCTGCTGTGGACTGGCGACGTCGAAGCTTTCCAGAGGCTTGCTGCGAGGAACGTCGCCGCCATAGAAAAAGCAGGCGTCAAGAAAGTAATTTTCTCGTGTGCGGAGTGCTACCGGACCTTCAAGAAGGATTATCCGGAGTTTTTGGGCGATTTGGATTTTGAGCTGATGCATATTTCTGAGTTTTTGAGCGAGGAGTTGGAAAAAAGAAGCATTGAGCTCTCGCTTGAGGGCGTTACGGCGGCAGGGGAAGCAGGACGAGAGGTTACGGAGCTGAGAGTCATATATCACGACCCATGTAGGCTGGGTAGGCATCTTGGCATCTACGACGCTCCGAGGAACGTGCTTTCTAGAATAAAGGGCGTGCGACTCGTGGAATTTGAGGATTCGAAGGAGAGCGCGCAATGCTGTGGAACGAGCGCATGGGCGAGCTGCGACTTCGTCTCTGAAGAACTTAGAATACATCGCCTCAGGGAGGCTCGTAGCAAAGCCTCGATTCTCGTGACGGCATGCCCGAAGTGCAAGACGCACTTCCGGTGCACGCAGAATCGTAAAGATTTGCCTTTGAAGCTGGAGGAAATAGATATAGAAGTCAAGGATTTTGCGGAGATCGTGGCAGCGGCGCTGCGCGGCAGCCTAAGTTAGCTCTAAGGTGTTTGCCATGTTCATCTACCAGCGACAAGTTTCTCCTAGACCCCTACGTGCCAGCAGAACATTACGAAAAACCGGAAAAGTGCTGCTGCTCATCGTAGCGATGCTGCCCGCTCTTGCAAGGCGTCCATTTCGATTTCGAGAGAGCTCCGAGCATTACTGACGTCAGGACTTGGGCTCATCGGCTTCAGAACGCTGATCCTCACCTCATTGCGTCCTCCGGTTTCGATCTAATAATCATGGGCTATTCTCAGGACGGCACCGACGAGAACAGATACACAAAGGACATCGAGGTGATAAAGAAGAGCGGCGGCATTCCGATCGCATACATCAGCATCGGCGAAGCAGAAGATTATCGGTTTTATCGTTCTGTTGCTTGCAAGACCCTTCCGAGCGGGAGGGCAAGGGGAGGCGGGTGGGTGGTTAAATTTAATACTTCAAGCTTTGCTAAGGAGTTTGGAGTTAGGTTTTTGGAGTTCAAACTTCCCAAAACAGTCGTTGGTAAAAAGATCAAGGGGGTGAGAATTCTACCAAGGTGTAAGGATTTGTGGTTTGAAATTGAGCACGTTTATGAAGTTGAGCCAGAAAAAGTGGATTTAGGCAACAAGTATTTATCGATTGACTTAGGCTTAGACAACTTTGCTACTTGCATTTCCACCAGCGGGACTCCCTTCATCATCGAAGGGAGGGGTTTGAAATCTTTTAATCGCTGGTGGAATAAGGAGAAGGTGCCGGGGATAACGGGAGAATAGATGATTATCGTATGAAGGCTCTGGTAAAGGGGTATATTCCTTTTACGTAGCTATATCTAATATGGGGCTTGACGAATTTAATGTCATTGAAGGGGTCAATCATAGCTTCCGTCCATAGTTGTAGGGGGTTCGAATGACTGAAGCTGCTGGAGTCACAGGGGCGGTCGCCGTCGTCGGCGGCGGGATTGCAGGAATTCAAGCGGCGCTCGACCTTGCGGAGCAGGGCTTCAAGGTTTACTTGCTGGAGGAAAAGCCTTCCATCGGCGGGCACATGGCGCAGTTAGACAAGACGTTCCCGACGCTCGACTGCTCGATTTGCATCGAAGCTCCGAAAATGGTGGAGGCAGCACGCCACCCTAACATTGAGATTTTAACCGGCTGCGAACCTCTCTCGCTGGAGGGCACCCCCGGAAACTTCAAGCTCAAAGTGCTGAAGCGGGCACGCCTCGTCGCCGAGGACAAATGCAGGGGCTGCGGGAGCTGCGCCGAAGCCTGTAGGATGCGCTCTAAGCTCTCTAACGAATTTGATGAGGGGCGAAGCAAGCGCTCTGCCATTTATCTTTACTTCGCACAAGCTGTGCCGATGATCGCCGCCGTGGACCCGGATGCATGTCTTTACGTGCGCAAAGGCATCTGTGGGAAGGTCACGAGGCGTTATTTAAAGAAGTTTTGGGAGATGCGGGGTGTGTCGCTCGATATTGATGAGCGGGAAGCGTTGCCAGCTTGCGAGGCGGCGTGCGAGGCGGAAGCTATTGATTTTTCGCAAAAAGACGAAATTTTGGAGCTGAACGTCGGCGCCGTAATTCTGGCGACCGGTTACGAGCTTTTCGACCCCTCGTCGCTTTCAGAATACGGCTACGGAAGGTATGCGAACGTCGTGACCGCCATGGAATTCGAGCGGATGATATGCGCCTCAGGACCGTTCGCAGGGCATCTTGTCAGACCTTCTGACGGGCGTGAGCCGAAAAGCGTCGCTTTTATTCAGTGCGTCGGCTCTCGTGACGTGAAACACGCAAGATACTGCTCAGCGGTCTGCTGCATGTTCGCGGTGAAGGAGGCAATCCTCCTGAAGGAACACTACCCCAACGCGGAGGTTTATATTTTCTACGTTGACCTACGGGCGTTTGGGAAGGGGTTTGAGGAGTTTGTGCGGCGTGCTGCCGCCAATTACGGGATAAATTTCGTGCGGGCACGCCCCGGTGAGCTTGAGGAGGACGCTGAGCGCAACATCGTTATCTGGTATGAGGACACGGCGAAAGGCGAGCTCCGACGCCTGAAAGTAGATTTGGCGGTGTTGTGCACGGCGTTGCTCCCCCACTCCGTCAAACTCAAGCTTGAGACCGATGAGGATGGCTTCGTGCGCACGCCTCCGCTTTCGCCTGTGGAGACGTCCACCGAGGGCGTCTACGTCTGCGGCTTCGCCTCAGGTCCGAAGGACATACCAGAAAGCGTCGCTCAAGCCTCTGCAGCAGCGGCGAAGGCGGCAGCACGGCTCAGCGCAGCAAGAGGCTCTCTTGTTACCGAAAAAGAGTTGCCGCCAGAAGTTGACATTTCAGGGAAGCCTCCAAGAATCGGCGTTTTCATCTGCCACTGCGGCACGAATATTGCTGGCGTTTTGGACGTGAAGGCGCTTGCGGAATATGTTAAAAAGCTGCCGGGCGTAGTCTTCACGAACGTAAGCGTTTATACATGCTCGCATGAGACGAACGAGCTAATTAAGAAGGCGATAGATGAGCACGATTTGAACAGGGTGGTCGTGGCGGCGTGCACGCCGAGGACGCACGAGCCACTTTTTCAGAACACTCTTACGGAAGCCGGTCTGAATCCCTACCTTTTCGAGTTCGTAAACATTCGAGAGCAGTGCTCGTGGACACATGCGAGGACGCCTGAAGAAGCTACTGAGAAGGCGAAAGACTTAATAAGGATGGGCGTGGCGAAGGCGAGGCTTTTAAAGCCACTGAGGCGTGGGAAGGTTCCGGTGACGCCTGTCGCTCTTGTTATCGGCGGGGGCGTCGCTGGGATGACGGCGGCGCTCGACATTGCAGAACAAGGCTTCAGAGTTTTCCTCGTGGAGAAAGAAGGTGAGCTTGGTGGTATGCTCCGCCGAATATCCGAGCTTCATGACGGCACGGAGCCTTCTGCGATCTTGGATGAGCTGGTGCAGAAGGTGGAAAGGCACGAGCGCATAGAAGTGCTTAAGAGTGCTGAGGTCGAGAGCGTGCAGGGCTTTGTTGGGAATTTCGAGGTCTGCGTGCGTGTCAGCTCGCAGCCGCGCCGTGATTTAAGAGTCGGCGTCATTGTGATCGCAACGGGCGCCGAGCTCCTCAAACCGCACGGCTACTACCGTTATGGCGAAGATGAGCAGGTAATGACGCAGCTTGAGTTTGAAAAAATCTTAGCTGACGCTAAGCAAGGCGGCGAGAACGATGCAGCGAGGCTCAAAGGCAAAACGGTCGTGATGATACAGTGCGTCGGTGCCCGCAACGACGAGCGTCCATACTGCGGACGGATTTGCTGCGTTGTCGCCGTGAAGAACGCTATTCGTGCGAGGCAGCTCGGCGCTAAAGTTTACGTGCTCTATGAGGACATGAGAACATACGGAAAGCTTGAGAACCTTTACTTGAGGGCGAAAGAGCTGGGCGTCGTCTTCATAAGATGCGAGGGTGAACCAACTTTTGATGGCGGCGCTCTAAAGGGTTATAACACGCTGTTCCGTCGAGACTTCGAGCTTAAGCCCGACTTCCTCGTGCTGAGCACGCCACTCGTGCCGTGTGAAACGAACGAGAGACTTTCTGAGATGCTAAGGGTGCCGCTGGACAGCAACGGCTTCTTCCTCGAGGCACACATGAAACTAAGGCCGGTGGACTTTGCGACTGACGGTATTTTCCTCTGTGGCACCGCCCACTCCCCAAAGCTAGTTGAAGAATGCATTTCACAGGCGTCGGCGGCGGCTGCTCGCGCTTGTATAATCCTGTCTAAGGAGGAGATCGAAACTGAGGGCATTGTCGCAAGGGTGGATGTTTCAAAATGTGTCGGCTGCGGGCTTTGCGTTGCGCAGTGCGCGTACGGTGCGATTTCGCTCGAGGGGGGAAAGGCGAAGCTCGTGGAGGCGCTCTGCAAGGGCTGCGGGACGTGCGTCGCCGCTTGCCCCACCGGCGCTCTCGAGCAAGGACGCTTTGAAAATGCGGAGATTGCGGCGCAGGTAAAAGGCTTGTTCGAATTACACGGAAGCTAACCGACACGTGGATGTGGTGAAATTGCACGCGTGGGGAGAGCGGAATAGACAGAAAGAGTATTATGAGGATTACTGGGAGAGGGGAGGAGTAATACAAGGTCCCCAGTTAGAGGATAAGAGAGCATTTATAAAGGAGCATGTGGGTAGGGGTAAGAAGGTATTGGACGTGGGCTGTGGGGATGGTTATGTTTCTTCCATCTTGGTTGGCGACAATGAAGTATTCGGATTGGATATAGCAGAGTCAGCGATAGAGGAGGCGAGGAGAAGAGGCATCAAAGCCGTCGTTTCAAATTTAGAAAGTATACCCTTTCCAGATAAGAGTTTTGACGTGATCCTGGCGCTTGATATATTAGAGCATCTTTTTGACCCAATTCGTGTATTAAGAGAGGCAGGGCGGGTGTTGAAAGATGATGGTATTTTATTAGTTTCAGTTCCAAATGCCGCTAACATTTATAGCAGGATAATATTCCTTCTCACGGGAGAGTTGATGGATGCGGCAGAAATAAGCGAGAGAAGGACGCCAGAATTCTTGTTTTCCGAACACATTAGGTTCTTCTCTGCGAATAAGATAAGAAAGGTATTACAATTGACAGGGTTTAAAACAACAACATTCCGCCCCTATCTCCAACCTTACTTTGTCAACCCGACATATACGAGGTTTAATTGGCTGCTAAGGGTTGTCCATCTGCTAAAACTCCCAAAAGTATTTCCTTCTCTGTTTTCGACATGGTTTTTGTTATGTGCAAAGAAATACTCGTAATGAATTTTGGAGCCGACGTGCGAGACCCTTAAAATAGAAAATGTTCCAAGCATATCTTAGGGGGTTTTATGGGGGAAGTAAGTGTTATAGAGGAAGAGGAGGTAAGGTTTGAGAAGCCGGTAGTGGTGGAGGGTTTGCCGGACGTCGGATTGGTCGGCACGATTGCCGTTTCATACCTCGTGGATAAGCTTGAATTCAGAGAAATAGGCTACGTGGAGTCCGAACTTTTCCCGCCGCTGATGGTGATCCACGACGGCGAGCTGAAGAGCCCTGTCAGGATATACGGGAGCGATGAGGGCGTTCTTGCAATTCTATCCGAAGTTGCAATCCCACCCGCCGCCGTTTATCCTCTGACGAGGGCACTGACCGACTGGTTCAAAGAGAGGGACGTTGGGTTCGTTGTTTCAATCACGGGGCTGCCGGCGCCGAACCGGCTTGAGATCGAGGAGCCAGAGGTCGTTGGCGTCGGGAACTGCGAGGATGCGGTCACGAGGCTGAAGGAGAAAGGCGTAGAGCTGATGCTTGAGGGCTTCATTGTCGGAACTTACGCCGTGCTTCTCAAGGAATGTCAGAAGCGAGGCGTGCCCGCGGTCTCGCTGCTTGCGCAGTGCTTTCCTGTCTATCCAGACCCCGGAGCGGCAGCAGCTGCCCTCCGCACGCTGGAGAGGATGACAGGGCTTGAAATAGAGCTGGGAGAGCTTCTGGAGAGGGCGGAAGAGATAAAGCTGAAGGCGAGGGATCTGATGCGGCAGACGAGCACGTCGCTTGCGGAAATGCAAAAGAACATGGAGCAAGACCTTCCAATCATGTATAGATAAATTTAAGTCATGTCTAAGCCATAAAAATACTATTAGGAGAGGGAGCATGCTTAAGAAGGATATATGGGCGATGTGGAGGCATGATGGCTGCCTGGAACCGCTTTATGAGATGGAAAATCGGGAGAACGAAATCGTGGTGACCATAGACCTGCCCTATGTGCGCAAGGACGATATAAAAGTCTATGTTACCGAGAACATGCTTGAGGTCTCTGCGGAGATGCGGAGTGCAGTTTCTTGGGAACGCTGGGGCTCCATCCAACGAAGAATAACCTTCAGCCGCTTCAAGAAGCAAATCCATCTCCCAGAAAAGGTAAATCCCGACGAGGTGTCTGCTACCTTCAAAAACGGGGTCCTCAGAATCACTCTCCCTAAAGTGCGGCGGCATGTCCCTATAAAAGTGGAGTAATCCTAACCGCTGGCTGTTCCCAACCATCCATAGCCACGTTAGCTTGCGCCCACGAACTTCGGTCTTTTTGAGAGTCGCTGTGGCAGCGGCAAGACTCGGAACGGGAAGCCCTCCGTTTCCCTTTTCATTCGTTCTTTTAGCTCTTCAGCTGTTATTCCTATACGTTTCTGTTCCTTCATGCTCGATTCTTCACGAACTGTTACCGTGAGGATGTTGTTTTCAAGTTCCTTGTCGCCGACGACCGCCACGTATGGAACCCACTCCCGTCCGGCGTCCCGTATCTTCCTCGAAACGGTTTCGTCCCTATCGTCCAAGTCCGCACGGACGCCCTCAAAGCCCTTTAAAATGTTCTCAGCGAAGCCGACGTGCCTATCCGCCACGGGTATGATACGGAGCTGTGTCGGTGAGAGCCAGAGCGGAAGCGTTGGTAACCGACCTTCGTTCTCCATCTTCATATACGCCTTTTCAAGGAGAGCGTAAACGCAACGCTCCAGTGCACCGCTTGGTGAGCAGTGCAGGATTATCGGGAATTTCTTCTCGCCGTTAGCATCCACGTATGTAATGTTGTAGCGTTTGGCGTTCTCCACGTCTATCTGCACGGTGCTCAGCGCCGAAGCCTTGCTCAAGGCGTCCACGAAGTTGAATTCGAACTTCAGCACGAAGTAGAAGAAGCGGCGCTCCCAGATTTCCACCAGGACGGGCTTGTTCACCATCGAGACGAGACTCTCGATGAGGTCTTTATGCGCATCATAAAAGTCCTTAGTGAAGCGGATCGCAACCTCGTAATCGCTCGTGTTGAAGCCTATGCCTCGGAGAACATTCATACAGAGACGGAACTGCGAGCGGAACTCTTCAACCGCCTGCTCCATGTCTTTGCAGAGCGTGTGCATGTCCGGCATCGTGAAGTTGCGGAGGCGGCGGAGCCCAACCAGCTCACCACGCTTCTCCAGCCTGAAGCTCGATGCTATCTCAAACATCCGCAGAGGAAGATGCCTGTATGAGATTTCCATATCCTTGCCCATCATAAACTGCCCGAAGCACGCCGCAAACCTCAAAAACAAGCTATGGTTCTCCTCTGGGAGCTTGCTGACGGAGTATTGTCGTGCTGGAAACCTATCGAGGTAACTCCGCAGCGTCGGATGGTCCATGGAATACATGAGCGGCGTTTCTACCCGCATCGCTCCGCATTCTTCGAGCGCTTGCGAGACATAGCTCTTTATGAGCTCTTTTATGAGCGTGCCCCTCGGGTAGAACCGCAGGTTTCCGGGGTCTGACGAAGGTTCGTAGTCGGCGATTTCGAGACGCCGCATCAACTCGACATGCGGCGGCATCCTGTCAACGACACGGCTGCGTGCCGCCTCGTATTCGTAAAACTTGCGTAGGTTTTCAAGCCCTAAGAAGTCGAAGCTCTGCGGCTCGTGGAGCGTGCCATCACAGTCCATAATATAAAAACGAGACTCACCACGCTCCTCCGCTCTCAGAGCGGCGGATTCATGCCGCCCCCTGATTCTTCTTGAAAGTTCCGAGAGTGGATGCCCTTTGCAGCGGAGTGTGAACGCTTTATACCAGCCGAACGGCGCCCTGTGCACTTCAAATTCATAGTTTTTGAGACGCTCCTCCAACGCTTTTAGAAGGTTAACGCTGAGTTCCGGCGCCGCCAGATTCGAGCTCAAGTGAGCATAAGGATATATCAAAATGTTTTTTGCGTGCACGGTGCGTGCGACACCGAGGGTCTCTTGAGCTGCTTGTTCAACGACGGCGTCATCGTCGCCGCTCTCCACAGCAACGAGCACCGCAAGAACCTCCTCGACACGCCTTCGCTTCCTCTCATCCTCGATGTCCTCAGCGACCTTCGTCCGCTCCTTAGCTTCGTATTCCATGAAGTCTGCGTGTATCAGGAGTAGCTGCATACCCTCACACCTCCCCGCAAGGAAGCTCTTTAGAGCTGGGAGGAATTGCGGTATACATGATGCGCTGGTTGAACAGCCTTATGCAATCCTCTGGTTTTGCATTTTGCGTAAAGCGTTTGTTGTCCACGTCGAAAGTGTGTAGGGAGATTGTTCTTCTGTGCTCAAGATAACCGCCTACTCTTGCCAGTTTGCCTCTCCACAACACTACATCCCCCTTCTTGAAACTTAAGCTCATGCTTCCACCTTCTCTCCTCCTTCTTCCTCCCTTCTCAAACTGGAATTTATGGAGTTGCCTTCTCGGATATTGATACCGTTTCCAGACGAAGAAGGACGGCACTTTTAATTTTTTCAGCCCTATTTCGTTTGCCGAAATAACCAACGCATCTATGGCATGTGAATTTATAGAGCGCTCTCTTTTATCTCTTGCTTTTTTGGCGTTATATTCTTTTCTGAGCCTCGCTGTTTCTATGCCTTCTACGAGTTTCGGCTCTCCAAACCAAGCTCGTAGCGTGTTATACACTTTGGTCTTCCCTATTTCAACAGTGGAGAAGTGTCTGCCCCCCCTCTTGCGATAGTGGTCAAACCTGACATCCTCCCCCACCGCCTTGTTAATCGGATACAGCTTCTTTAGCTCTTCTACAATTTTCAGCCTGAAATCCACCTTTGCCTTCTGCGAAGGCGCAATCCACCCCTCTCTGCGCTTGCGATTGCTAAACCGGCATGGGCGCCTTCTGCACTTCCTGTATCTGCGGAATCTTCTCTGCCGCCTTCTTTGTTCCATCTTTCTAGCTATCCCCTTTGGAAGCTCAAGCATTCCCGTCTGCAAGACCTCCTTTGCGGATACAACCGCTACACCATCGAACTTTGAACCCGGATCCAAACCCAGCACTACATCCTGCGCTTCATCCCCCGCGGCCACGGTGAGCTGAACATAGAATATTCCCAGTTTTGACCACTTTGGTATCGCTTTTCCTTGCTTAATCCACCTCCTCGCCCTTGATGCCTTCGTCGGCATCCTCGGCTTCCCTTCCTTCCCTACTACAGGAACTCTTGGGTTTTGCACGGTATAACCCTCCTCTCGATGAGGAGTTTAGCGCCCCTCGGGGTTGCCCCGGCGGCTTAGTTGTCCGACGGCAACACCGAGCCTGCCAAGCCCAGCAGTGCCCGGGACTGGGGCGTTTGACGCATCCCGGGGTGCTTGTAGCCCCCGGGGCGGCTGCTCCTTCCGGAGCCCCCTAGTCAGCTCTTCGTTGCCCTAGCATTCGGGCAAGCTCCACCCCTTTTAGGTGGAGCAGCTGACCTCAAAGCCAGTCGAAATAATACTTCCTGACGAATTCAAAATTGTTTATCACATTTCTCTTGCCTTCAACCACGCTCATGTGTCCCGGCAGGAGATATTCGGTGTCGAACGTGGAGAGCTTGTTTATAGAGGCTTTGAGTTCTTCGCCGCTACCGCCGGGGAGGTCGGTGCGTCCGACACTCCTGTCGAAGATGACGTCGCCGCTCACCAGGATTTTGAGTTCGGGGGAGTAAAAGCAGATGCTGTCTGGGGAGTGCCCTGGCGTCTTTATGATATCGAGCGTCACGCTGCCCAAGCTCAGCCGCTCGCCGAGGTGGAAATCTTCGGAGAATTTAGGCGTTTTGATGCCGAAAAAGCTCGAAACTTCGCCCGCCAGCGGCAGGTATTGCTTCTGTATGGGGTGGATGGCTATCTTCGCCCCCGAGAGTTCTTTGAAAACGCTCGCCGCCCCGTAATGATCGATGTGCAAGTGCGTTATCGTGATTACGTCGACGTCCCGCGGCTCAAAGCCGTCGCCCCGCATGTCCTTCACAAGACGCTTCACGTATTTATGTAACCCCGGGTCTATAAGAACAGTCAGCTCGTCATCTATAAGATACGTGTTTGCATCGAGCAGTCCTCGCTCCGGGAACCAATAGACGTTCTTCGTGACCCTCATCTCATTCACCACAACAGATGTTGTCTTTTTTTATTTACTCCTCGGTTTGAGTTGGAAGCCCCTGCCATGGCCCGCAACTCACGCTTCGGATTAAGTTAAAGTCAAGCTCGCTCCTTGAAATAATTTCGTAAGACGGAAGACCATGAAGACAAAAAAATGGCATGAAGGCTGGAGGCGTGAACATATGAGTGCGATGGAGGAGTGGCTCGAAAAAGAGCGGGGCAAACCCCTGACGGAACATGAGAAAAAGGTCGTAGAAAGACTAAAAGAGGGCGCCAAGCTCTCCCTTTATTGCCAAATGGGCGGTGGGCAGTGCATGGCAAGATTCGGGCAAGAAGTTGCGCACTATGCGGCAGCGCTCGGCGTGAAGCCAGCGGACCTATTTAGGAAGTTGCTTGACGAGGCTTCAGAAGCTTTGAGCGAGGGGGACTTTGATTTTTGAGCGTGTAGGCGTGCCGAGCGTAGGTGGTGGGAGAATGGAGGAGATAGAAAAGTGCACGAGGTGCGAGCTTTGCGTGGACGTGTGCCCCATTTACGAGGCCACGGGTAAGGAGGCGTTCTCACCGCTCGCTCGCATAAATGCTGCGAAACGCATATTTGAGGGAGGAAGTGCCCCGCCGGAGATGGTAGAAGCCATTTACAATTGTCCGGAATGCGGGCGGTGCGAAGTGGCGTGCCCGAGTGTCGTAAATGTCACGAGTATCGTGGAAACTGCACGGGCGGAGCTTGTGAGGCGGGGCGTTGCCCCTTTGGAGGGGCACAAACGCATAGTGAGTTGGATTCTGGAGCTTGGGAACTCAGTCGGCGGCGACCCTGAAAAGAGGTTGGAATGGCTCTCGGAGGAGTTTGAGGAAGGGGAAAGCAGCACATTACTCTACTTTGGTTGTCTCCCTTCATACTTGGTAAAGGAGAGCGCAAAATCCACATATCTTGCCCTAAAGCGTGCAGGTGTGGACTTCATGATATTCCGGAATGAGGGCTGTTGCGGCGTTTACCTTTACGATGCGGGTCTACGAGACTTGGCAGAGAAGGTGTTCAGGCAGAACGCCGAACGCTTCGGGAAATTGGGTATAGAAAGGATAATCACGCCATGTGCAGGATGTTACCGCTGTTTTAAGAGATATTATCCAAAGGTCCTTGGCGAAAAATTTGAGGTCGAAGTGCATCATGTGGTCGAAGTTTTGGACGAGTTGATGAGAAAGGGGCGGATGAAGCTGGAGAAAAAGGAGATGGAAGTGACATATCACGACCCTTGCCGCTTGGGCAGGAAAGAAGGTTTGTATGAGGCGCCTCGGAGGATATTAGAAAGGTGCGGGGTGAAAATAAGAGAGATGAGCGAGAGCAGGGAGAATGGTATGTGCTGCGGCGCCGGCGCCGGAATAAGGTCGCTTTACAAAGAGCTCTCGATGGAAGTGGCGGCGAAGGTGCTGCGGGCGGCGCCGTCGGAAACCCTCGTCACTTCCTGCCCCTTCTGCGTTTTTAACTTTAAATACGCCGCAAGGAAAGGGGGAATAAAGAAGGATACAAAATACATAACAGAATTGCTCTGACCGGGAAGCAAGCCTGTAGAACCAAGGAGCTGATGGGGCTGATGATTTTTATTCAACCTGAAGAACTTTGGCACGCCTTGGGAGGTTCAGATGGTGCAGTGAGAATAGTAAGCTCTACGGGCACACCGTAGAAATCCAGCTCAAGCTCGACGGCGATATGATCAGGGACTGTAAATTCCCGACCGACGGTTCACCCCGTAGTCGTATGTGAGAGCGTAATCACAGAACTGGTCAAAGGGAAGATTGCTTAACAATCTTAGGAGAGCCGCCTAAGGAGCACATCTGCTGCCTTCTTTTCGCCTTTTTACTTTTAAGAAACTTGGAATGCTGTAAAGCCTCGTATTGAGGAGCCTGACAACAGCAATGAAAAAGCTCTTATTATTTATAAAGCTTGAAACGAATTAAACGTTGAAATGGAATCAGGAACAGGATTCGAGCCGAAAGTTGTAGGCTTCACGTGCAACTGGTGCACGTATGCGGGCGCCGACCTCGCAGGAACTTCCAGAACGAAATACCCACCGAACATCCGCATTGTCAGGGTGATGTGCTCAGGACGCATAGACCCGATATTCGTGATAAAGGCGTTGGTGAACGGCGCAGATGCAGTTTTCATCGGCGGCTGCCACCCCGGCGACTGTCATTACATCCAGGGCAACTACTTCGCACGACGCCGGATCAACGCTTTAAAGAAAATTTTGGAGAACTTCGGACTTGACAGGAGGTTGCGAATGGAGTGGATTTCTGCCTCCGAGGGCGCAAAGTTCGCAGAAGTCATGAAGGAACTGGTTGAGCGCGCAAAAACCCTCGGACCGAACCCGCTGAGGGAGGAGCTGCTATGAAAGTTGCAGAGCTCGGCTTTGAGGAGCTGCTGAAGACGCTTCTCCCGACGCTCGACGGCATAGTTGTGCCGCAGAAGTTGAATGGCGGCGTCTTTTACACGCTCGTGACGAGCGAAGAGAAGCTGAAAAATGCGACTCTTGAACCTTATTTCGGTGTAAACTGCGCAAACATCCTCAAGGGCTTTTTGAGCGGCGAGAAGCGAAGGGTTGCCGCCGTCGTGCGTCCGTGCGAGGCGAGAGCCGTCATCGAGCTTGTGAAGCTGAACCAGATTAGCAGGGACGCAGTCGTTTTAATCTGCGTGGACTGCGAGGGCACTTATGACACGTTGGAGCTTGCGGCAAAGGGCGGCTTTGAGAATCAAAGAGTGGCATGCAAGATTTGCGAGAGACGACTTGCGGAGTTTGGCGACATCGCTTACGTCAGGCTCGGCGTTGAGAAGCCGTTTTTTGTGACGCTGACACCGAAAGGCGAGGAAGTGCTTTCAGCTGCCGGTGTGCCGTTGAAAGAGCGGGGAGTTTCGAGGGCGCCGCAGTCGCTTAAGGAAGTGCAGAAAGCAAAAGAAGAGATAAAGAGGCAGTTAGCGGAGGTTAACAGCGTCGAGAAGCTTCTTGACGTGCTGAGGGAGTGTATTCTCTGTAAGAACTGCCGGGATGTGTGCCCGATATGCTACTGCAAGGAGTGCTTTTTCGAGAAGCCAGTAGGGGCGCCGATGGGCGATGCTCTTTTGAATATTGCGGAGTTGCGGGGCGGCATCAGGCTGCCAGCGAACCTCTTGCTCTTCCATCTCGTCAGGATGTATCACGTGAGCGTGAGCTGTGTGGGCTGTGGCGCTTGCGAGAGCGCTTGTCCTAAAGATTTGCCGCTGACCATGCTCTTTCCTGTAGGGACTGAAAGCGTGCGTGAGCTTTTCGATTATGTGCCCGGAAGGGACGAAACGGAGCCAATACCCCTACTCACATACGAAGAGGACGAGCTTGAGCCGAGATAGGCTAACAAGGAGGCATAGCGAATGACGATGCGTGTGGACCCTGAATTTAGGGACAAGGTAGTTGGCGAGTTGGGGGCGGAGCGGTTGCTGCGCTGCGTCCAGTGCTCGACGTGCACCGTTAGTTGTCCAATTTCTGAGTTCGTGGACTGGAACCCGAGGCTCGTGGTGGAGAAGTGCCTTCTTGGCTTGAGGGACGTGCTGGACGAGGAGGGGCTGTGGCTCTGCACTTCGTGCCAGAACTGCTACGAGCGTTGCCCGCAGGACGTCCGCTTTTCGGAAATCGTGCTGGCGTTGCGGCGACTCGCCGCCGAGGAAGCAAAAGCAGGTCGCTTAAAACTCGAAAGCACAAAGCCGGCATTTGACGAGTGCTTTCTTGAAATGGTTGCCAAATATGGCAGGCAATACGAAGCTGGACTTCTTAGGACGTTTGCCAAGCGTTCGGGGCTTGGTTTCAAGCTGTTCCTTTCTTACAAGGGGATAGGCATGCGCCTCTTCAAAAAAGGCAAGGTGGCGCTACGTCCTGACAAAATAAAGCGTGTCAAAGAGATCAGGGAGGTCTTCAAGAGGTTCAGCGGTTCGCCGTCCTCCAGCGTGGAAACAGGAGGTGAACACAAATGAAGAAGTTCTCTTATTATCCGGGGTGCACGTCGCACACCTCTTCGAAGGAATACGACATGTCGGTGCGTGCAGTATTTTCGGTGTTGGGCGTCGAACTTGTCGAAATTGAGGACTGGAACTGCTGTGGCGCCCTAGAGGTTGAAAGCCCGCTACTCGCATACGCTCTGAACGCAAGGAACTTAGTGCTTGCGGAGAAGACTGGACTTGACCTTGTGGTGCCATGCAGCGCTTGTTTCTACAATTTGAGAAGAACGGATTATGCGTTGAGGGACGAGGAGCTGCGCCGCCGAATAGGAACGAGCTACGCTCGCAGGATAAAAGTGCGGCACGTTCTCGACGTGCTTGCGAACGACTTCCTTGAGGAAATTAAGACGAGGTCGAAAAAGAAGCTGGACGTGCGTGTTGTGCCCTACTACGGCTGTCTGACAGTCCGCCCTTCAGATTTCGGCTTTGACGACCCTGATTATCCAGAAAGCATGGACAGGCTGCTTTCAGCGCTCGGCGCCGACGTTCCTGAGTTTTCGTTGAAGGCAAGGTGCTGTGGCGGTCCGATTTTGATGACCGCTGAAGAAATCCCGCTGAAAATGACGGCACAGATATTAGAGGAGGCAAAAAAGGCGGGCGCCGACGCAATTTCGGTGGCGTGCCCGCTTTGCCATTTGATGCTCGATGCAAAGCAGCCGGATATCGAAGCAGCGCTCGGAAAGGAATTCAAAATGCCGGTCCTCTATTTCACGCAGCTCGTCGGTCTCACCTTAGGCATAAAGCCGAAGAAACTTGGACTACACAAAAACATCATCTCGACGAGAGAGATTATTAGAAAGGTGCTGAGATGAGTGCGGAGTTGAAGACGCAAGTTGTGGTGGTGGGCGGAGGCGTTGCAGGACTTTCTGCCTCTCTTGCGCTCGCAAACTCCGGCATAAAAGTCTGCATCATCGAAAAGGGCAAGCTTGGTGGGCATGTGGCGAGGCTTGCGGAATGCCTTACTGGGCTGAACCCGTTGTTAATGGAGGCGAGGCTTCATGAAAACATTGAAATTGTCGAGAAAGCAGAGCTGAAGGGCGTTGAAGGAGCGGAGGGAAATTTCAGGCTCAAGCTTCAGACGAGCGGCGGTGAGGAGCGTGAAGTTGTGGCAGAGCGTATTCTCCTGACGACGGGCTACGAGACCGCGACGCCGGAGCGTCGCTACCGCCCTGAGCTTAAAAACGTGCTCACGTCGCTCGAATTTGAAGATTTGATAAGCGGCTGCGGCGAGCTTGAAATTAACGGGCGGCGTCCGAGGAGAATAGGCTTTGTGCAGTGCGTAGGCTCAAGGTGCAAGGACTTCGAGCTTTGTTCGGCGGCTTGCTGCGCCTACACCGCTAAGGAGGTTTGGGTCGTAAAAAGCCGTTACCCCGACGCTGAAGTCTTCGTCTTCTACATGGACGTCCGCACTTTCGGCAGGGACGACAAACTCGTAGAGCGGCTGAAGAACGCCGGCGTTAAATACATCAGGACGAGAGTGGCGGAGGTGCTGGAACATGACGGTAAGCTCGTCGTCCGCTACGAAGAAGGAAGAAAGACCAAGGAGCTGGAGCTTGACATGCTCGTGCTCGCTGTCGGGCTTCGTTCTACTGGAATTGCGGGGCGTTTCGGCGTCGAGACCAACGAGTTCGGCTTCGTCAAAGCGGATGCGCGTGGAAGAACCTCAGTTTCGGGAATCTTTGCAGGCGGCGCCGCAATCATGCCGCTGAAGGTTGAGGAGAGCGTCATAACCGCACTTGCGGCTGCGGCAGAAGCTGCTAAAGGGCTGGAACGTGGGAAAGAAGGATTTGAAACATTAGAAAAAGGCAGGGGGCTGGGCGTCGTCGTTTGCGATTGCGGCGGCGAAATTCCGTTTGCAGCGAGTATCGTTGAATTCACAAGGAGATTCGGCGACGTGAGGATGGCGTCAAGCTGCGAGGGGGCGGTGAAGGCTGTTAAAGAGCTCGCTGCAGAGCGTCGTAGCATATTGTTCGTCGGCTGCAGCCCAAGGTTCTGCGAGCGTCTCTTAAAACGTGTCTGCGCCCGTTCAGGGCTCGATCCATCGTTTCTTGAAATTGTGAACGTTAGGGAGGGTTGCGCATGGGTCGGCGGCGACGAGAAAATGGCGAGGGAGCTTGTCAGGCTCGGTATCGAGCGACTCGGCTTTGCAGAGGCGAAAAGCGTAAAAGTGTCCGTTGTGAAAAAAGCTTTAGTGGTCGGCGGTGGACCTGCGGGGCTCTCTGCGGCTGCAACGCTTTCTGAACTCGGCTTCGATGTATGCCTTGTTGAAAAGGAGGAAATAGGCGGGATGCTCAACAGGCTTCGGAGTGTCGGCGATAGAGCGGCGGCTGAGGTGCTGAGCGACCTGAAGAGGCGGATAGAAGGTGTGGAGGTGCGGAAGGGCGAGGTTTTAGCGCTTGAGGGCACCGTCGGGAACTTCGTGGCACATCTCAGCGATGGCTCCGCAGTAGAAGCTGGCGTCGTCATCGTCGCTACCGGCGTGAGCGAGCTGCCGCAAGCATGGAAAGCGGAGAGCGTGATGACGCTGCTCGACTTCGAGTGTTATGACGACTTAGAGGGGAGGACTGTCGCCATGCTTTTATGCGCTGAGCGTGAAAAAGTCGGCTACTGCTCGAAGCTTTGCTGTCTTTCTGCCTTAAAGAATGCATTGCGTGCGAGGAACGCCGGCGCCGAAGTCTTCGTCTTCTACGAGGACATTAAGGCTTACGGGCACTGGGAACTGCTTTACAACGAAGCGAGAGAGAAAGGCGTCGTTTTCATCAAGAGTGGGGACGTGAAGTTCGAAGACGGCGTGCTTACAGCGTTTAACGAGTTCCTCGGCGACTACATCGAGCTGCGACCGGACGTGTTGGTGCTTTGTCTGCCGCTCGTGCCCAACGCCGTTGGCTTTAAGCTGCCTACGGAAGATGGCTTCGTTGTTGATTCTGTCGAAAATCCGAGCTTACGACTAAAGCCGCTTGTCACGCTTGTTGACGGCGTTTTCGTCTGCGGCTCTGCCGCAAAGCCAAAGACTGTTGAGGAGTGCGTAGTCTCCGGGGCGGCAGCGGCGTTGCGAGCGCTCGAAATCCTTTCGAAGGATGCGCTTGTGGTGCAGCGTGTCGTTTCCGTCGTGGACGAGCGTGCCTGCAGTGGCTGCGGCGTCTGCGAGTCTGTCTGCCCGAATGCTGCCATCTCGCTGGAGGAGCGGAAAGTGGGCGTGTCAACATACGGGACGGTTTTAGAAACTGTTGTAAGGGTGTCGCATGTTGACGAGACGCTATGTAAGGGCTGTGGCGCATGCGTCGCGGCGTGTCCTTCCGGGGCTGTGGCGGCGGCTCTTAAAGACGAAACGCTCCTTCGGTCTCTTGACATCCTACTTTCTTAATTTTTACTTCATCACGGAGCACCGGTGAGAACATGGCAACGAAAGTAATTGTGGATATGCCGATATGCGGATACAAGGCAGTGATCAGAGCTGAGAAGAGCGGAAGCTCTGTGAAGGTAGAAATCAAGAGCGATTGCGAACACGTGAAGCGGTTCAACGAAGCCTTAGGGGAGGTGGGAATAAAGGACGTGATGCATTTCTCTAGAAATAAAATCATGGAAGTTGCGGGCGATTATCTTACGCCATCGTGCCTCGTTCCGTGCGGCGTCATGAACGCGGCAAGGCTTGAGCTCGGACTTATCTCAAGGAGCCATGCTTTGAAGAGCAGGGAACTTAAAATCGTGTTTGAGGAGTAGTAGCAAGCGGCTTGGCTGATGTGGCGTTAAAAGCTGAAGAAAAATGCATACTGCGTGGTCGTCGGCAGCTTCTTGCGAAGTTCTCTAACTTCAGGCCTGTAGATTATCATCTCGTCGCTTTGCTTTACGTTTTTTCCAATAATCTTGCCGACAACCTCGCATTCGAGCTTGCCATGTATTCTTGCGGCACCCCGCCCGTAGTTCGGCGCAAACTCTATGTATATCGGCAGGAAAAGTCGCTCGTGCAGCTCCTCAGGCAAAATGCTCGCAAGCAGCCGCAATTCCTCCTTTTTGAACCTGTGGGGGGAGCCATCCCGTCCGTAAACTCTCGGAGCTCCTTCTCGTAAAAGCGTGGCGAGCGACTTCCTCCGCTCTGGCAGGTGCTTGTTCAGGGAGCGAACGAGCTTCACCAGTGTTCTCTCGTCCATGAATATCACTTAAGCTTAAACCCTTTTCCGATGATGTAGATTTCGGCGCTGTGCTTTCTTGATGCTTGCGGCGAGTATGCCTTTGTGAATGCGAAGTTGCGGCGGACTTCTTCGTAAAAATCTCGGTAAGCCTCACCCTGAAACATTTTCGTGACGAAGTTTCCGCCGCTCCTTAAAAGCTTCGTGGCTATTTTTAACGCAGCTTCGCAAAGCTCGTAAGACCGAAAATGGTCGTAGCTCCAGATGCCTGAGATGTTCGGCGACGCGTCTGAAAGCACAACGTCAACGTGCTCGCACGAGAATTTCCTCAAAACTTCCTTAATTTTCTCAAAGGCATCCTCGCTCGTGATGTCGTAGCGTAGCGTCTCGACGCCCTCTATCTTTGCGATAGGCTGCAAGTCCACGCCGATGACCACGCCGCCTGAAATTTCTTTTGCGACCTGCAGCCAGCCCCCCGGCGCAGCGCCGAGGTCAACTACAGCGTATCCCTTCTTTATTACATTAAACTTGGAGTTTATTTGCAGAAGCTTGAACGCCGCCCGTGAGCGGTAGCCCTGTTCCTTTGCCATCCTGTAAAATGCGTCCTTCCTCCTTTCTGCTGCCCTTCTTGCTTTTCCCATTTCTTCAAGCTTGGCTGCGTTGCTATTCTTCCTTAGATGCGAACAACTCGATGCGTTTCCAGTCCTCTTCGACACCATGTAACGCAGAAACGGCGCCCGCAAGCATTCTGCCCAGCATTTCCTGCACGAATTTGTTCAGAGTTACGTCCTTACCGTCAACGACGAGCTTTACTTGCATGTTTTTTAATACGATGGAGGGGAAGAAAAGGTTTGGGTTAGCTCATCCATCTACGTCGCTACCAAGTCCGCGGCATCGCTTGCTCTCAACTGCTCCACAAAGACAATGCAGCTTGTCACTTCCTTTCCAGACATTTCAGCTATCTTCACTTTTCACTTTGCTGTCTTGAGAGAAATTTGCTAACCTTTACCCACACGTCTTTGAGCGAGTCAACGGCGACGCCCCAAATAACGACTGCCACAAATCCTCGCTGAACTCCGACCGTGATGCGAAACGAAGGTAAAATGCTTTATGCCCGAGGACAAACAGGGAAACATGAAGCGGCTGTGGGCGCCCTGGCGCATAACTTACATACTCACGGCGGATAAATCTGAGGGCTGTTTCCTATGTGAGAAGCCCCGTGAGCGAAAAGACGAGGAAAACCTCATCCTCCTGAGGGGCGAGCACAATTTCCTCATCCTCAACTCTTTTCCTTACAACCCCGGACACCTCTTAATCGCTCCTTACAGACATATCGGCGACGTCGGACAGCTCACGCTCGAAGAGGCTACCGAACACTTCCTCTTCTTACAACGTGTGCTGAAAGCCATGAAGCAAGCGTTTAACCCCGACGGCTTCAATATCGGCTTGAACTTAGGGAGGGCGGCAGGCGCCGGCGTCGAAGACCACATTCACACGCACGTCGTCCCCCGCTGGAACGGCGACACGAACTTCATGCCCGTGCTCGCAGACGTCAAAGTTATCCCGGAAGCGCTGGCGGACACCTACAAGAAGCTGAAAAGGGCGCTGGGGGAGCTGCAGGAGTGAGAGTAGAACGGAGGCGCGAAGGCTACTGAGTATTGGCGGGAATTTTCTTAGCCGAATTTAAAAGCCGAAAGTTTGAGGGCCGGAACTTTTTGGTATTTATGAAGCAAGCTTCGCCATTTATCATCTAAAATTGCTATAACGGCTCGCGGGTATGCGAAGTTCTAGTAGCGAGAGGCTTAGGTGGGCGGTAACAACTGCATACCCGCTGTCAAGTGACCCGAGGAGCAAGGTGCGAAGCACCGCAGAGTGCCCAAGCCCGCTCATTTTAAACTTTTATCACCAATCTTTATTCTCTCTTGCTATGTATTTGCTTAATAATTCCGGCTATTAAATTTATTCTCGGAACTCTTTTCATATAATCGCTGTATGCGTCGCCAAACTTTTCTATGTTTCTCTTTTCTTCTTCTATCATGGCAAGACACAGTAGAACAATTAAGATTGCGCCAACAATCAAGCCGATCCAGTGTTGTGAAATAATAACCAAAGCAAAAATTATCAATATATGACCAAGGAATTCAGGATGGCGAACAAAAGCATACACTCCACTTTCAACAAGAGATCCTCTACCAATACCCTCTTTATGCCCTTCCTTTCGTGATTTGCTTGACCACAACAGAAAAATAATTCCCGATGCCAAGATTATCCATCCTGCATATACCAATTTCGCTAAATTAGCAGAATTATAAAGAAAAATGGTAGATATTATCAATACTCCATATAAACCAATATATGCTATGTGACCAATTAAGTGACCTATACCTTTCTTATGCATAATCCTGGGTATTAATCTTGCGGGCTTGGGCATTTCACTTAACAGCTGGCGGACATACGAAGTTGCCATCGATTCATTAGCTGCCTCATTGCCACTCATAGACATAGATCTTAGCTGTTTGTCCTACAACACTCCTTGTTGACATAGGAACGCCCGGTGGCGTTGGTCCCTGACCAGCAGCAACACCAACATAAATTCTATCGTCGGTGACTTCCAATGATGATTTTAAGCTCTCTCCTCTACTAGCGGCTTTCCTAACAATATCGGAAAGAACCAAATTGAAATTTTGGTCGTAAGCCTTCAAGCGTAATACATAAGACCATTTTGAGCCTTCCTTATGCCCCTGCTTGTAGGTTATAAAGAAATAGCCATTGTAAACTTGAAATCCTGTAACAAAAGTTTCCACATCATCAGGTGTTTCCACATCATCGGGTTCTTGAGAAATGAATTTAGATTCTACAATCTGCCAATCCTGATTAAGCTTTACCAGGAGCAAATCGGAAGGGGTAATCATATCAAGGTCATAATCTCCGCTTTCTGTTGTAGTTGGCACTACCATGTAATAGTAGCCATTATAATAAATAGCGCTGGCTTGTCTCGGGCTACCGCCAGCCACACTCGATAGATCGAGGTCAAATTCAGCAAGCTTGGTTTGCAAATCGCTGGTAAATTCTCTGACCCTGTAAATCATGGGTTCTTCTTTAGAAAATGATTCCTGCTTTATTCTGGTTATGACAAAAACAGAATTAGAGCCTATTAAAGGTATTGGGTCATCGACTAGTTCATCTCCTGGCTGAGCTTTGAGCCATATAGGTCCTGTTGCAATCGGTTCTGGGGTATAAGCCACCTTTTCAAAATTGTCATCTAAGGTGTATTTTGCTCCAAAGAGATAACTACTGTCCATAAAAGTTGTCTGATAAAACACATAAAGATAATTACCGTCTGAGGCAATTCTAACATCTATCGGACTACCATATTTTGAAGAGTATGAAACTAAATCCTTTGAAGCAATTTCTTGTGTTAAATCCCTATTGAGTATCTTTAGGCTATGGGTTTTAGCATTTGGATTTTGAGTGCTTATATTAGCCAAGTAAACCACAAAAACTCGATCATCAGTGGCCACAACTTCAGGTCTGGCACCAGCGCCTATGTCAACTGTTTTTAGAAGACTTATCGAGATACTTGATTCGTCAGATGGGGATAACGAATTTTGTCTTGTGAAACCAAAAAAGATGGCAACAGATAGCATGGAGAGAATCAAACATATTCCTAATAATGTTTTTGATATTTTACTCATCGCTTTTTCCTTCTAAAGGCAATTTCGCACAATGTTCTGGGGATATGTGAAGTTTGCGATAGCAAATTTGGGCGTAGCCGAAAGCGGAGCCACATATCCACTCGTTGTCTGAGTGCGGTAGC